>DASYKU010000099.1 GCA_035995165.1 Mycobacteriales bacterium | reverse complement strand
TCCGGCACAGGCCGTTGCCGCCCGCGTCCCAGTAGTGGCCGCCGTCGGTGGACTCCAACCAGACCCCGTTGAACGGGAACGTCACCCCCTGGACGAACGGCGCGCCGGGCGCGGCCACCGCGGTGCTGCCGGCCAGCGCGGTGACCCCGCCGAGTCCGAGCGCCGCGGCGAGGACGAGCGCCGTCCTGCGCTTCGTGACCCTTCCTGGTCGACCTGTTCTCGGGCGCGCCAGAGTCATCGTCGTATTCCCCTCAAGGTGGAACGGCCGCCGTCACACCGAGGACGAGCGGCCGTGGTCACGTCAGCCCACCGCTGACGCTCCTCGACCGTACGAGCGGGCGGGTCACGGGGCGACGGTCAAAGTGGGGGGCGCGACCCCCTAGGACTGACCGTCGAAAGTTGCCCGATGGGGAAAATCAGTGACCGATTCTCCCGTTTCGGTTGCTGACCTCCTGCTTCTCACAGCATTCTGCTGACCAGAGGGCCCCGCGGACCGCGGCGGCGACCGGGAGAGGGCGGGCGGCGAGGCCGATGAGGGCGACGGAGGGCACGCGCGTGCTCGTCGTCGACGACCACGCGGTCTTCTCCGAGCTTCTCACCCTCGCCCTGGACGACCTGGACGAGTTCCACTGCGTCGGCTCCGCGGCGTCCGTGGCCGAGGCCCTCGCCGTGGCCGCCCGGGAGCGGCCCGGCATCGTCGTGGTCGACCTGATGCTCGGCGACGAGGATGGCCTGGACGTGGTCCGGCTGCTGCGCGGGGCCTACCCGGACGTCGTGATCGTCGTCGTCTCGGCCCACTCCGGCGCCGGCACGCTGGCGTCGGTCGCGGCCGCCGGCGCCAACGGGTTCGCACCCAAGAGCGGCGCGTTCAGCGAGACCGTCGCGGTGCTGCGCCGGGCCCGTCCCGGCTCGGTGTACGTGGCGCCATCCCTGCTGGCACAGGCGATCCCGGCCCCGACCGCGGCCGGCCGGCCACTGACCGCCCGCGAGGCCGACGTGCTCTCACTGATGGGCCACGGCGCCTCGGCCCGGGAGATCGCCCGGATCCTCAACATCTCGGTGAACACCTGCCGCAACTACGTCGCGGCCGTGCACCGCAAGCTCGGCGCGACCACCCAGCTCGAGGCCGTGGTCACGGCCAGCCGGATCGGCCTGATCGGGCCACTCGGTGACCGCTGAGCGGCCCTCCCGCTCGACCGCCGTCCGGGCCGTCGTCGCCCTCGTCCTCACCGCCGCGGTCGCCTTCGCGGCGGTCGGCGCCGCCGCCGACCTCGCCGCCATGCGCATCGCCCGCGACGACGCGCTGCACGAGGCCGTCCGGACCGCGTACGGCGTCAGCCAGGCCGTCTTCGCCTCCGAGCTGCCCGCGGCGGTCGAGGGCAACCGCCGGGCCGGCGCCGACCTGAGCGCCGCGGTGGCCAGCCGGCGCGAGGACGGCACGCTGACCCGGGTCAAGGTCTGGCGCCGGGACGGGACGGTGCTCTGGTCCGACGACGCGGCGGTGGTCGGCCGGCGCTACCCGGTGAAGGCGGCGATGATCCCGGTCTTCGACCGCAACCGCGACCACGCCGGCATCTCGGCCCTCACCGACGCCGACAACGCCGACGAGCGCGCGGGCGTCGGCCGGCTCGTCGAGGTCTACATCCCGTTCGTGCTCGACGGGTCCACGCTCACGATGGAGATGTACTTCTCGGCCGTCCGGGTGCTGGTGGCCGAGCATGAGCTGGGCGAGCAGATAGTGCCGCTCACACTGCTGGCACTGCTGGTGCTCGCGCTGGCGCAGCTGCCGGTGTCGGTCTGGCTGGTGCGCCGGATCAGCGCGGCCCAGCAGGACCGGGAGCGGATGCTGGAGACCGTGCTCGTCTCCTCCGAACGCGAGCGGCGGCTGCTGGCCGGGAACCTGCACGACGGGGTGGTCCAGGAGCTGTCCGGGGCGGCCCAGCTGCTGGACCAGCGGCTGCCCGACATCGCGGTCCCCGAGCACCGCCGTCAGCTCGGGCTGGTCGCGCACGTCCTGCACCGCTCGGTCGGCGACCTGCGGGAGATGCTGCTGGAGCTGCACCCGAGCGAGCTGACCGGCGACAACCTGGCCGAGCTCATCGCCGGCTCAGCGGCCCGTACCGGTCCCGACCTCGAGGTGACCGTCACCAATCGGATCGAGCGGCCGCTCTCCCCCGAGCTGGCCGCGTTCCTCTACCGCTGCGCCCGGGAGTGCGTGACCAACGCGGCCAAGCACGCGGCCGCGACCCGGGTCGGCATCGTGCTCACCGCGGATGCGGACGAGGTCCGGCTGGACGTGCACGACGATGGCGTCGGCATCCCCGCCGGGGCGCTGTCCCCGCGGGACGGGCACCTCGGCCTCACGCTGCTGCAGGATGCGGCCCGCGACCTCGGCGGCTCGTTGCGGGCGCACGGCGACGCGACCGGCACGGTCGTGACGATCGCCGTCCCGGCCGGGCCGGACTGAGTCTCAGACCGGCGGGAGCTCGACGGTGACCACCGTGCCGTTTTCGGCCCGCAGGTGCAGCGAGCCGCCCAGGTCCGCGGCCGCGTCCCGCAACAGGGCCAGCCCGACGTGCCCTCGGGCCGGCGGCAGCGGGTCCGGAACCCCGATCCCGTCATCCTGTACGACCAGCCGAATCCCCAGGGCCGAGCTGGCCAGCGTGATGTCGACCCGGGTCGCCTGCGCGTGCTTGGCCACGTTCACCGCGCACTCCCGGGCGCACCGGTAGAGGAACGCGGCCATCTCCGGCGGCACCGGCCGGTCCAGGTCGGCGGTCACCGAGACCTTCTGGTCCGGGCAGGCCCGGATGGCCGCGGTGGCGACCAGGTCGGCCAGGGTGGCGCTGGTGAGCTCGTCGGGACGCAGCTCGACGAGCAGGTCGCGCAGGTCGTCGACCGCGTCGTACAGGGTCTGGGTGACCAGGCCCATCGCCCGCCGGGTCTCGGGCGGGATCCCCTGCGGCGACCGGGAATCCAGCAGGTACGCCGCCCCGGCCAGCTCTTGGACGAGGTTGTCGTGCAGGTGCCCGGCGATCAGCCGGCGCTCGCGCTCGGAGGAGACCAGCACGGTGCCGAGCATCCGGTCGCGGTCGTGCTGGGCCGCGGCGGTCCGGCGCACCAGCCAGATCGAGACCGGCAGCTGGCAGACCGCGAGCACCAGCAGCGCCACCAGGGCGAAGGTCACGAGCCGCTCGCTCAGCTCGTCCTCGGCCGCGCGGACGCGGGCGTCGGAGGAGTACATCTCCAGAGCCACCACGTCCCCGTTCGCCAGCGTCAGCGGGACGTACGCCTCGACCAGGTCCGGGAACCGTCCACTCTCGACACTCGTCTCGGAGCCGGACAGCCGGGAGATCGAGGAGTAGTCCCGGCCCTGGGAGAAGACCGCGGCGACCGGCGCGCTGAGCGGGTACGTCCGGCCGATGAGCGAGTGGTCGTCGGACCAGAGGACGGTGCCGTCCCGGCGCCAGACCTTCACCCGCAGCAGCGTCCCGTCGTCGCGCCGGGACGCGACGGCGGCGTCCAGGGCTGCGATGGCCGACCGGTCCCCCGCCGCCGCGGCCGGGATCTGCGGCGCGAACACGGCCCGGCCGACGCCACGGGCGGTCCGCAGCCCCTCCGACAGCGCGTCGGCCCGGGCGATCCGGTTGGCGACGACATACGCGGCGGTGCCGACCAGCGCGAAGGAGAGGACCGCGGTCAGCACGAGCCCGACGACGGCCCGCCGTCCGGTCGAGCGGGGCGGGCGCATAGCAGGATTGTGCACCGGACGGCCGGGTCCGCAGGGCGCGTCGACCGGACAGACCTCACTCACATCTGCGATTCAGAGCTCGTCGGGCGGCTGGAGCAGGCCGATCCGACGGGCCTTGAGGACCGCCTCGAGCTGGGTCGCGACGCCAAGCTTGCTGTGCACGGCCCGGACGTGGCTGCGACAGGTGTTGAGCGAGATGTTCAGCACCCGGGCGATCCCCGGGACGCCGGCGCCGCGGCCCATCAGCGCCAGCACCTCGGCCTCCCGCGCGGTGAGCCGGACCGGCCAGCCGTCGTCGTCGGCGGAGATCGCCATGACCTTCGGAGCCGGCAGCAACGTCGGTGCCACCGACATCGTGCCGGGCCGGGCCGAGCGCAGGATCGTCAGCAGCTCGCCGAACGCGCCCCGCTTGGGCGCGAACCCGTTGGCACCGGCGACCGCGACGTTCGCCAGCGCGTACGCGTCCGAGCGGGCCGAGGCGACCACGAGCACGAGATCGACCCGTTCGGCCCGCAGCTGCCGGACCACCTCCAGGCCGTCGTCCTCGCCCAGGGCCAGATCGACCACGACGATGTCGGGCCGGGTCCGGGCCACCAGCGCGAGCGCGTCCGCCAACGACCCGGCCGAGCCGACGCACTCCAGGTCGTCCAGTTCGTCGAGGACGATGCCGAGCAGGTCCGCGAACGCCGCATGGTCGTCGACGATCGCCACCCGCCGCGGCGGGGCCAGCACGCTCTCGGTCATCGTCGACCTCCACCCTGGGATCCGGACCGGCGGGACCGAACCGGTCGCCTGAGCCAGATCGTCAGCGTCGGCCCGGCTCGGGTCAACCCACCCCAGGCGCGGCGGATTGCCGCCGGGACGCCCACGGCACCCGACACGACCGCCGACGGCGGCTCCGGGCGAGCCTCTGGCCACCGCTCTCGGCAACCGGCCCAGCGTTGCTCGGCCGGATGTCGGGCACCCTCGGCCGAACGGTCCCGCCTACTTTGATGAGCTTCGGCGACCTGCTTTGACGAGGAACCGAGCTGCCACCGCCCCGGAGGATCGGGTTTGCGTCGTGGACGCCCGGAGCTCGCTCGCCCCCACCGGCCGTCCCCCACCCACTGGTTGAGGCGGAGGAGCCATGACTGTTGCGCGCCCGAAAGTCGTTCTGGATCTGTGGTCACGACGACACCGGGTCCGGTCCGTCCGTCAGCGGATTCCGAGGAAACGCACCGCGCTCGTCCTGGCCGGCGCCCTCGGGCTGACCGGCGTCGCCGCGCTGGCCGGCAGCACCGCGGTGGCCGCGCCCGGCGCGCCGTTCGTCCAGGGGGTGACGTTCCCGTTCAACGGGGTCTGGTTGGAGTCCACCGACGGCGGCCACTACTGGGACGCGGGCGGCAACGGCCTGTGCCGGA
>DASYKU010000098.1 GCA_035995165.1 Mycobacteriales bacterium | reverse complement strand
CATCGGGATGATCCCGAGCTCGAACACCAGCCGGGCCTCGGTCACCTCGACCGCGGTCACCGGGGCCAGGTTGATGAGGTCGGCCAGACCCGCGCCGAGCCGTTCCGAGGACGGCGTCGTGACGAACGCGCCGCCGCGGGCCCCGACCCGGATCTCCACCAGGCCACCGGCCTCGAGGATCCGCAGGCCCTCCCGGACGGTCACCCGGCTGACACCCATCCGCTCGCAGAGCTCGCGTTCGCTGGGCAGCCGGTCGCCCGGGCGCAGCCGGTTGGAACGGATCAGCGATCGGATCTGTTCGACGATGGCCTCGGACATGCGGTTGGGGGAGACGGCGGTGAACATGCCGTCCCGGCTCGCGTCCGCGGTCGACTCCCGCACGGCCACCGGGCACCACCCTCCGTCTGCGCCCGCCTCCCCGCGTCACCGCACGGTGGCAGCGGCATCGCTGAGTACGAACAGTTATAGGGTAGTCGGTCAGACCAATCTTCCATACCCCGACCGACGGCCGGTGCCGGTCATCCGGCGTCCACAGTGGCCGGAGTCACCGCGGCCAACGGGGCGTCCGCCTCGATCTTGCCGACGTCGGCGGCGCCACCGGGCGACCCGAGCGGCTCGTCCCGGCCGGGCAGCACCCCGTCGAAGAACGCGGCGTTGTCGTCCCGCCAGGGAATCTTGTCCGCCGCGATGCGCAGGTCCGAGGAGATCGCGCTGACCGGGCACACCGCTTCGCAGGCCCCGCAGTCGATGCACTCGCGCGGGTTGATGTACATCTTCCGGCTGCCCTCGTAGAGGCAGTCCACCGGACACTCCTCGATGCACGACCGGTCGAGCACGTCCAGGCAGTCGGCGGCGACGAAGTAGGCCACGGGTCGGTCCTTTCCGGGAGCTCTAGGCGGCCGTCTCCGTGGAGTGGCCGGGGAAGAGGGCGGCGGCCGGGTCGCCGGCCACGGCCGCGTTGTTCACCGCGAGTGCGGCCTCGCCGAACCCGACCGAGATGAGCCGGACCTTGCCGGCGTAGTCGGTGATGTCGCCGGCCGCGTACACCCGGTCGACGCCGGTCCACATGGTCGAGTCGACGGCGATGTGCCGGTCGACGATGCGCAGGCCCCAGCGGGTGAGCGGGCCGAGGTTGGCGGTGAAACCGAGCGCGGCCACCACCCGCGAGCAGTCCAGCTCGGTCAGCGCGCCGCTCGCGGTGTCCTTGAGCACCGCGCCGGCCACACCGTCCGAACCGGACAGTGCGTGCACGACGTGCGGGGTGAGCACCGAGACCGACGAGGCCCGCAGCGCCGTGACCGAGGCGGCGTGCGCGGTGAACTGCGGCCGCCGGTGCACCAGCGTCACCGACCTCGCGATCGGCTCCAGCGTCAGGGCCCAGTCCAGCGCGCTGTCGCCGCCGCCGACCACGAGCACGTCGTGTCCGGCGTACGCGTCCGGCTCGGTGACGAAGTAGTCCAGGCCGCGGCCGAGCAGCGCGGTCCCGGCCGGCAGCGGGCGGGGCGTGAACGTGCCGATCCCGCCGGCGATGACGATCGCGGACGTGGTCACCGTCCCGCCGGCCTTGGTGGTGATGCGCAGCCGGCCGTCCTCCAGCCGCGACAGCTCGTCGGCCGAGTGGCCCAGCAGCCACTCCGGCGCGAACCGCGCGGCCTGCCCGACGAGCCCGGCGACCAGGTCCCGGCCGCGGACCTCGGGGAAGCCGGCGATGTCGTAGATGAGCTTCTCCGGGTACAGCGCGGAGATCTGGCCGCCGGGCTCGGGGAGTGAGTCGACGATGGCGGTCCGCATGCCGCGGAACCCGGCATAGTAGGCCGCGTACAGCCCCACCGGGCCGGCGCCGATGACGGTCATGTCGACGTCCACTGCGTCCTCCGGCATGGGCTACAACGCTTAAGGTCCTACCTTAATACCATGGCGGAGACAAGATGACGAGAGTGGAACCGATCACGGGCGTGGTCGCGGCGGCCTGCCGGGTGCTGGCCGCCACCGGTCTGGTCGAGCACGTGCTCGGGCACGTCAGCGCCCGCACCGGCCCGGACCGGCTGGTCGTCCGGTGCCGGGGTCCGCGGGAGAGCGGTCTGGCGTACACCCGGGACAACGACGTGCACGAGGTGCCGCTGGACGGCGTCCCGGACGTGACGCCCTGGTCGGTGCCGAACGAGCTGCCGATCCACCGCGAGCTGATGCGGCGCCGGCCGGAGGTGACCGCGGTCGTGCACGCACACCCGCCCGCGGTCGTGACCCATTCGCTGCTGGACCAGCCCCTGGTCCCGCTGTACGGCGCGTACGACATCCCGGGCGCCGCGCTGGCGGCCGGCGGCATCCCGGTCTGGCCCCGGGCCGCGCTGATCCGGACCGACGCGCTCGCCGGCGACATGGCCGCGGCGCTGGGGGACCGGCCGGTGGTGGTGCTGCGCGGGCACGGGCTGGTGAGCGTGGCCGAGGGGGCGCCGGAGACCGCGGTCGCCCGGGCGGTGCTGCAGGCGGTGGCGGTGGACACGCTGGCCCGGACCTCGCTGCGGGTGCTGCAGGCCGGCGGCACCCCGCGCCCGATCCCGGCCGAGGACCTGGCCGAGCTGCCCGATCTGGGGGCCGGCTTCACCGTCGACACGCTCTGGCGGCACCTGCTGCGCCGGACCGGTGGTCTTGACACCTGACGGCCCGGACGGCTTGACTGGCTGGAGAATGGTAAGACCAACTGAGGAGGGCAGATGCGGGACGACTATCAGCGCGGCGTGCTGGCGTCGGAGAAGAAGAACCTGAACTCCTCGGAGATCGCGGAGCGGGACAAGTTCACCAAGGCCCATCCGCCGAACACCGGTCTCGTGGTCGCCGACGACCTGCGCAAGATGGAGCTGCCGGCCCGCCCCTGGCGGAACAACCGCGGCCACTACTTCGACCTCGCCGACTACGAGGTCCTCGGGGCGCACATCTCCGAGCTGATGCCCGGCCGCCAGTCCGTCCGGCACCGGCACACCACCGAGGCGTACCTCTACGTCGTCAAGGGCCACGGCTACTCGCTGGTCAACTACGACGAGGACCCGGTCGAGGTGGTCGAGTGGTCGGAGGGCACCCTGTTCGCGCCCCCGCGCTGGGCCTGGCACCAGCACTTCAACCTGGACCAGGACGACACCTCGCGCTACCTGGCCATCCAGGACACCGGGCTGCTGCGGACGATGCGGCTGCACAACATCGAGCGGCACGCGGTCCAGCTGACACCGGAGGACGGCGCCAAGCTGCTCCAGGACGCAATCGAGAAGGGCACCCTGCACGGGCAGCACCACTGAGCGTCAGACGGTGCCGGCCAGTCGAGGCCCGGCACCGTCGTCGTCCACGAGGTGACAGGCGACCAGCTCGCCGTTGCGCCCGACCGGTCGCAACGCCGGTACCTCCGTCGCGCAGATCTCCTTCGCGACCGGACACCGCGGGTGGAACCGGCAGCCCGAGGGCGGCGCCACCGGGCTCGGCACCTCCCCGGACAGCACGATCCGCCGCCGGGACCGCTGCCGGACCGGGTCCGGCACCGGCGCCGCCGACAGCAGCGCCTGCGTGTACGGGTGCCGCGGCGCGCTGAACAGCGAGGCCCGGTCGGCCACCTCGACCAACTGGCCGAGGTACATCACCGCGACCCGCTGGGCCAGGAACTCCACCGCGGCCAGGTCGTGGGTGATGAACAGGCAGGCGAAGCCCAGCTCGGCCTGCAGCCGCCCGATCAGGTTGAGCACCGCCGCCTGGACGGACACGTCCAGGGCCGAGGTCGGCTCGTCGGCCACCAGCAGCGACGGCCCCGCCGACAGCGCCCGGGCCAGGCTGACCCGCTGCCGCTGGCCGCCGGAGAGCTCGTGCGGGTAGCGGCGGCCGACCTCGGCCCGCAGCCCGACCTGGTCCAGCAGCGTGTTCACCCGGTCCGCCCGCTCGGCCCGGGAGCCGATCCGGTGCAGCCGCAGCGGCTCGCCGATGATGTCGGCCACTGCCATCCGCGGGTTCAGCGACGAGGCCGGGTCCTGGAAGACGATGTTGAAGCCGCGCCGCAGCGGGCGCAGCCGGCGTCGGCCGAGCCGGGAGATGTCGGTGCCGTCGATGGTCACGGTGCCGTCGGTGAGCGGCACCAGCCGGGTCACGCAGCGGCCGAGCGTGCTCTTGCCGCTGCCGGACTCGCCGACCAGGCCGAGGACCTCGCCGGTCCCGACGCTGAGGCTCACCCCGTCCACGGCCCGGATCGGGCCGAAGTGCTTGACCAGGCCGACCACGTCCAGCGCGGCGGTCACCGGGCCACCTCCGTCCCGGGCAGCGGCAGCGGGTGGACGCAGCGGACCGGGTGCCCGGCCGGACCGGGCCGCAGCTCCGGCCGGCCCGCGCGGCACTGCGCGTCGGCCCGCCCGCACCGGTCGGCGAACGTGCAGGCGTCGGGGGAGCTGCGCAGCGTCGGCACCCGCCCCGGGATCTCCCGGATCCCGGCCGACCGCCGCTCCGGGTCCGGTACGGCCTCCAGCAGCCCGCGTGTGTAGGGATGGCTGTGCCGGGCGAACAACGCCTCGGTGCCGGCCTGCTCGATGGTGCGGCCGGCGTACATGACCACGACCCGGTCGGCGAGGTCGGCGACCACGCCGAGGTCGTGGGTGATGAGCAGCACCGCGGTGCCGATCTCGGCCCGCAGGTCCCGCAGTACGTCCAGGATCCCGGCCTGCACGGTCACGTCCAGCGCGGTGGTCGGCTCGTCCGCGACGATGAGCTTGGGCCGGCAGGCCACCGCCATCGCGATCATCACCCGCTGCCGCATGCCGCCGGAGAGCTGGTGCGGGTACTCCTTGAGCCGCCGGACCGGCAGCGGGATCCCGACCAGGTCGAGCAGCTCGGCCGCCCGCCGGCCCGCGGCCGCCCCGCGCAGGCGCTGGTGCCGGCGCAGCACCTCGCGCAGCTGCCGGCCCACGGTCAGCACCGGGTTGAGCGAGGTCATCGGCTCCTGGAACACGTACGCGACCTCGCGGCCGCGGACGTCGCGCAGGCCGGACTCGGGCAGCTCCAGCAGCGACAGCTCGCCGAGCCGGACCGACCCGGTGATGAGCGCGTTCGGGGGGAGGAGCCGGGTCAGCGCCATCGCGGTCACGCTCTTGCCGCAGCCGGACTCGCCGACCAGCGCGAGCACCTCGCCCTCGGCCATCGTGAAGCCGACGGCGTCGACGGCGAGCACCGCGCCGTCCTCGGTCCGGAACCGGACGCTGAGGTCGTCCACGTCCAGCAGCCGGCCGCCGACGGGGTCCGCGGACGGGGCCCAGCGGGCCAGCGGGCCGGTCACCGGACGTTCTCCCGCGGGTCGAGGGCGTCGCGCAGGCCGTCGCCGAGCAGGTTGAGCGAGAGCGTGACGACCAGGATGCAGACGCCCGGGATGACCGCCAGCCAGGGCCCCTCCCGGAACAGCGGCTGGGCCGCGGACAACATCACGCCGAGCGAGGGCGCCGGCGGCCGGATGCCCAGCCCGAGGAACGAGAGCACGGCCTCGCCGATGATCGCGGCCGGCGCGGCCACGGTCGCCTGCACGATCAGCGTGCTCACCGCGTTGGGCAGGATGTGCCGGCGCAGCAGGACCAGGTCGCTCGCGCCGTCCGCGACCGCGCCGGAGACGAAGTCCAGCCCGCGCAGCCGCAGCGTCTCGCCGCGCATCACCCGGATGATCGCGGGGATCCCGGCGACGCCGATCGCGGTGGTCGCGGTGAACAGCGACGGCCCGAGGATCGCGGCCAGCCCGACCGCGAAGACCAGGAACGGGAACGCCAGCAGGGTGTCGGCGAACCGGGACACGACCCGGTCGACGAGCCGGTAGAAGCCCGCGGCCAGCCCCAGCGGGACGCCGACCAGCAGCGAGATCGCGATGGCGAGCACGGCCACCAGCAGCGAGACGCGCAGCCCGAACAGGACCCGGGAGAACTGGTCCCGGCCGAGCTCGTCGGTGCCGAACCAGTGCGCTCCCGACGGCGGCTGCAGGGCCGCGCCGAAGTCGGTGTGGTCGGGCGCGAACGGCGCGATCAGGTTGGCCAGCAGCGCGGCCAGCACCGCCAGCACGACCACGACCAGACCGGTCAGCGCCAGCGGGTTGTGCAGCAGCCGGCGCAGCACCCGGCGGCGGCCGAGCGCGACCGGCTCGCCGGCACCACTGTCCACAGTGGTCAGCTCGAGGGTGGTCACCGTGCCCGCTCCTCGGACAGGTCGGCAGGCGCCGGTCGACCGGCCCTCGTCGCTCCCCGCTCGCGCTGCGAGCCCTCGCGCCCGCTCACAGCACGGCCCCGCCCACCCGCACCCGCGGGTCGATGACGCTGTAGAGCAGGTCGACCAGCAGGTTGATGCCGATGTACGCGGTCGCCGTCACCAGCACGACGCCCTGGATCATCGGGTAGTCCCGGGTGAACACCGCGTCGATGATGAGCTTGCCGAAGCCGGGCAGCACGAAGATCTGCTCGGTGATCACGGCTCCGGAGATCAGCCCGCCGAGCTGGAGGCCGACGATCGTGGTGACCACGATCAGGCTGTTGCGCAGCGCGTGCCCGACCACGACCTGGACCCCTCCCAGCCCTTTGGCCTTGGCCGTGCGGACGTAGTCGGTGCCGAGCGCCTCGATCATGGCCGAGCGGGTCTGCCGCATGACGACCGCGGCCAGCCCCGAGCCGAGCACGATCGCCGGCATCAGCAGGTGCCGGAAGCTCTCCACCGGATTCGCGAAGACCGAGACGAACCCGGACGCCGGCAGGATCGGGTACGCGATGGCGAAGACCAGCACGCCCATCAGCCCGAGCCAGAAGCTCGGCACGGACAGGCCCAGCAGCGCGACGCTGTTCGCGGCCCACTCGGCCGGTCCGCGCCGCCGGACCGCCGCGACCACGCCCGCGCCGACCCCGATCAGCGTGGCGATCGCGATCGCGAAGACCGACAGCTGGAGGGTGACCGGCAGCGCGTGCCCGATGCTGCTGGCCACCGGCAGCCCGGTCCGGGACGACCGGCCGAGGTCACCGTGCAGCGCGTTGCCGACGTAGTGCAGGTACTGCAGGGGCACCGGCTGGTCCAGGCCGAAGGAGTGCCGGATCGCGGCCAGCTGCTGGGGGTCGCTCTCCTCGCCCGCCAGCGCCCGGGCCGGGTCGCCGGGCAGCGCCCGGACGCCGATGAACACGACGATCGTCACGAGCACGAACGTGACCACCGACTCGACCAGCCGCGGGATCAGGTACCGGCCCATCGCGCTCCTCCCGGCCGGCGGGCCCCCGTGCCCACCGGCGCTGGTGCTGTGCTCAGGCGGCTGTGGGGCTCAGCCGGCGAAACCGGCGTGCGCGAACCGCATCAGGCCGTCGCCGTACATCTGCACGCCGACCACGGTCTTGGACACGCCGGTGAAGTTCTTCAGCCGGTAGAGGTAGATGATCGGCAGGTCCTTGTGCAGCTGGGTCACGACCTGGCCGAACAGCTGGGCCCGCTCGGCAGGATCGGACTTCGCCTGGCTCTGGCCGATCAGCGTGTCCACAGTGGAGTTGGAGTAGCCGTTGTTGTTCTGGCTGCCCTCGCTGGACACGAAGTTGGAGATGTTGCCGTCCGGGTCGACCCGGCCGGACCAGCCGATCTGGAACATCTGATAGTCGCCGGCGTCGGTCTGGTCGAGCGAGGACGCGAACTCCGTCGGCACCAGCCGGAGGTCGAAGCCGCCGTCCTTGACCTGGGCCTGGATCGCCTGGCCGAGCCGGGTCGCGTCCGGGGTGTTGGCCACGATCATGCTGATCCGCAGCGGGGTCTGCACGCCGGCCTGCTGCAGCAGCGCCTTGGCCGCGGCCGGGTCGTGCTTCGTGCAGACCTGCGCCGCGTCCGAGCTGAACGGGCTGTCCGGGCTGATCGGCCCGCAGGCCGGGGCGAACTTGCCCTGGAACACGACCTTGTTGATCGCGTCCCGGTCCAGGCTGAGCTCGAAGGCCTGCCGGACCCGCGGGTCGGTGGCCATCGTGCTGGCCAGCTTGGCCGGCAGCGTCGCGGCCGGCTTGCCGACGCCGTTGACGTTGCCGATGTTGACCGTGATGCCCTGGTAGCCGAGCGAGTCGGAGGTGAGCAGGGAGAGGGTGGAGTCGGCCTGCAGCGAGTCCACGTCGGTCGGCGCCACCGCGTCCAGCACCTGGACGTCGCCGGAGCGCAGATTGTTGAACCGGGTCGTCGAGTCCGCGATGATCTTGTACGAGACCTTGTCCAGCTTGACGTTCGCGGCGTCGTAGTAGTTCGGGTCCTTGACCACGTCGATGTGGTCCTGCGCGACCCGGCTCTGGAACTTGAACGGCCCGACGCAGACCGGCTTGGCCCCGAAGTCCTCGCCCTCCGACTTCAGCGCGGCCGGCGACATGACCATCCCGGCCCGGTCGGCCAGCTGCGCGACCAGCGGCGCGAACGGCGACTTGAGGTGCAGCACCACCGTGCCGGGATCGGTGACCGTGACCTCCTGCACGCTGGCCAGGTCGCTCTTGCGGGCCGAGGTCGCCAGCGTCAGGTCGCGGTCCAGGCTGGTCTTCACCGCGGCCCCGTCCATCGCCGTGCCGTCGGCGAACTTCACCCCGGTCTTGAGCTTGATCGTGACGGTCTTCCCGTCGGCCGAGGTCTCCGGCATGGACGCGGCCAGCTGCGGGATGATGTCCAGCTTGGCGTTGATGTCGTAGAGCTTCTCGCAGATCGAGGTGAACACCGCCCGGCCGACCAGGGTGCGGGCGGTGGTCGGGTCCAGCGCGTCCGGCTCGTCGGAGAGCGCGACCACCAGCGTGCCGCCGTTCTTGGCGGTCTGGTTGCCGGCGGTGGTGGCGGCCGACTGGCCCGCCGGGGTGTCGATCGAGCTGCAGGCGGCCAGCGCCAGGCTGAGTACGGCGACCGCGACGGCGGGCCGCCGCAGCGCGGGACGGGGGATTGAGGGTCGCATGCGCGTACTCCCTACCGGTGGGCCAGATACTCCGCGGCGATGGTTCGCAGCCGGCCGTGCACGCCCTCGTACGGGACCACCGCACCGAGGTACGCCTTGGCGACCTTCGCGACCATCGTGTAGTTGGGATCGCAGACGTTGCCGACCGCGGCCTCCCCGGCCTGCCCGATCAGCTGGTACGCGTCGAGCTCGTCCAGTCCGGTCAGGCCGGCCGACCAGGTGACGAGGTCGTGCTGGCTGACCCGGAACGCGTCCTCCAGCGGCCGGACCGAGCCGGTCGACATGAGCAGGTCGTCGGACTCCAGCCGCGGCCACGGGGTCGCCGCCGCCTTGACCAGCTCGACCACGACGGTGGTGTGCATGGCCGCCTCGACCGCGACGCCGGTGACCTCGCCGTGGCCCTGCCGGGCGTGCCCGTCGCCGATCGCGAACAGCGCGCCCGGTACGTTCACTCCGAAGTAGACGGTCACGCCGGAGCGCAGCTCGGGGGTGTCCATGTTGCCGCCGTGCACGTCCGGCACCAGCGTCACCCGCGTCTCGGCGGCGGCCGGCGCGACGCCGACCGTGCCGTGCATCGGGTCCAGCGGCAGCTCGACCGTACGGTCCGAGCGGCGGGCGTGGTAGCGGACCACCCCGGCCGCCGCGTCGACGTCGTAGCGCCAGACCCGCTCCTCCAGCGGCGGCTGCAGCGTCGCCGTGCTGTGGGTGGAGGTGAGCGCGCCGAAGTGCGGGAACGTCGAGGAGACGGCCCAGTCCCGGGCCGGGGCGATCTCGGCGAAGTGCAGCGCCAGGGTGTCGCCGGGCTCGGCGCCCGCGACGAAGAACGGTCCGGTGACCGGGTTCAGGTACGGCAGCTCGCAGACCGCGGACGGCAGGTCGTCCGGCCCCTGCACCTTCCCGCCGAAACAGTCCTCAGTGGACAGTACGAGGACGTCGCCCGGCTCGACCCGCAGCACCGGCTCCCGGCCCCCGAAGGTGTACGAGAGCTGTCCGGGCGTGGGGTCGAAGCGGTGCACCTGCGTCATGTGCCCTCCCGGGTGCCTCACCCGGCAGCGTAGACCTGATCTTTGAATCAGAAAAGGTTGACTCTGGAAAGATTAGAACCCGGCGACGACGTCGAGGTCGAGGGCCTCGGCCCGGGCCAGGTAGACCGGGGCCTGCAGATGCCGGCCCCGCATGACGGCCGGGCCGCGGCCGCGGTCGATGACCGTCCCGTCGCAGACCGCGTCCAGCGCCCGGGTGGCCAGGCAGCCGGCCCGCGAGGCCAGCGCGGCCAGCAGCCACATGCCCTCGTAGCAGCTCTCGCCGTGCCCGCCCGGCACCGGCGCCAGCGGGCCGAAGCCGGCGGTGTAGCGGCCGACGAAGCCGAGCCCGGCGTCGGTGGCGACCGAGGCGAAGTAGCCCATCGTCGCGTACAGCTCGCCGGTGGCGTCGCCGCCGACGCCGAGCAGGCCGTTCTCCTCCAGTGCCGGGCACAGCCGCAGCACCCGCTGGGCCAGCGCGCTCGCGGCGAAGGCCCGGTTGAAGTCGACCAGGTCGTGCCCGATCAGCGTGACCAGCACGGCGTCGGCCCGGCTGGCCGCGATCGCGTCCAGCAGCGGCTCCGGGTCCAGCCGGCCGCGGGGCACGTACCGCTCGGCCACCACCCGGGCGTCGACCGCGCGCAGGTAGTCCCGGGCCGCGGCGCCGACCCGCCGGGGCCAGACGTAGTCGTTGCCGAGCAGGAACCAGCGCCGGCCGCGGTTGCGCTCGGCCAGCCAGCGCAGCACCGGGCGCAGCTGCCGGTCCGGGGTCTCGCCGGCCAGGTAGACCCCGGGCGCGCGCTCGCCGCCCTCGTACGGCGCGGTGTAGACGTAGGGGACCGCGGCCCCGATCGCGGTGACCAGCGCCATCCGGACGTCGCTGGAGTGCACGCCGACGACCGCGCGCACCTCGCCCCGGCGGATCAGCGCGGCCACCTCGGCCGCGACCTCCGCGGGCGGGCGGCCGCCGTCGACCAAGGTGAGCTCGACCGTCCGGCCGAGGATCCCGCCGGCCTCGTTGATCTCCCGGGCGGCGAGGGCGGCGCAGTTGACCGCGCCCGGTCCGATGAGGCCGAGCGTCCCGGACACCGGTGCCACCAGGGCAACCCGGACGATGCCCGCCATGCGGCCGAGTATCACCCCGGACCGGGGGATTAGCGACCCTGGTGACACGGTCGTAACCTGACGCTGAGTACACGTCGGGGGGAGGGGGCAACGGTGCCGGAGACGACGCTGCGGTCGCACGTGGCATACCTGCTGGCCGAGGCGGAGCAGGCGGTGAACCGCGGGCTGTCCGAGGCGCTGGCGGCCGAGGGCATGACCGTGGAGCAGTGGCGGATCCTGCGGGCCCTCTCCGACGGCTACGGCCACTCGATGGGCGACCTCGCCCTGGCCGTGCTGATGCCGCACCCGACGCTGACCAAGGCGGTCGACCGGCTCATCGACGACGCGCTGGTCTACCGCCGGCAGGACGACGTGGACCGGCGCCGGGTCGCGGTGTTCCTGGCCGACCGCGGCCAGGAGGTGCTGCTGCGGCTGGACCACCAGGCCGAGGAGCACCACCGCCGCATCGAGGCCGCGTACGGCGCGCAGCGGACCGAGCGGCTCATGCGCGAGCTCGGCCGCCTGGTCGAGAGCCTGGGCTGAGACTCCACTGTGGACGACCGGCTCAGACGACGACCTTCGTCATGATGCCGGCCGGGAAGACCTCGTCCGGGGTCGCCAGCCGGTGCGCGATGCCCTGCTGGTGCGCGTACGTCAGCAGCTGGGTCAGCGTCGCCCGGTTCGGCTCGATCCCGTACGGGAAGGGGTCGCCGCCGAACTGGTCGGCCATCCGCCGGCCGTACGTGGGCAGCCAGGGCAGTGGGTAGCGGGAGACCGCCGGGTCTAGCAGCCGCTCGACGCTGCGGTTCTTCGACTCCAGGAACGCGTTGTAGAGGTTGCGCGCCACCCACGGGTTCTCGTCCAGGATGTGCCGCTGCATCGCGATGATGTGCATGATCGGCCACACCCCGGTGGTCCGGTACTGCTCGAGCTCGCGGGTCTCGAAGTCGGGGTAGAGCCGGACGACGTCGGGATGCCCCTGCAGGAAGCAGGTCGGCGGCCGCGCGATGATGGCGCAGTCGATGTCGCCGGCGGCGAGCAGGTCCGAGAGCGACCGGTCCGCGACCCGGGTGATGGTCACGCCGTCCGGCAGCGACAGCTCGACCTTCTCCTCCCGGCCGGGGGAGTTGGCGCCGGCCTGGTACCACCGGACCTCGTCCAGCGTCACGCCGACCTCGTTGTGCAGCCACCCTCGCATGTAGACGGCGGCGGAGTGGGCCCACTCCGGCGAGCCGATCCGCTTGCCCCGCAGGTCCTCCGCCGTCCGGATGCCGCTGTTCCGGTTGACGTAGAACGAGCCGAACCGGAACAGCCGGGAGCAGATCACCGGCAGCCCGACGATGTCGGGGTCCTCCCGGGTGACCTGGGTCGAGAACTTCGCGATCGACAGCTCGGCGACGTCCCACTCGCGGTGCGCGGTGAACCGGGCGAAGACCTCGTGGTGGCTCAGCACCGACCAGGTGTGCTCGATGCCCTGGGCCCGGACGTCGCCCAGCCGGAAGTCCCGGAAGTGGTCGTAGTCGGTGGTGGCGATGCTCAGGCGGAGCACGGGCGACCTCGTCATCTCTAGATTGGTCTGTCCATCAGCCCTATAGTGGGCAGGGTAGCGGCCGGGTCCGGGATCGGACAGAGCACGGCGCGGTGCAGCGCCGGGGAAGCGAGCCAGCATGGGCAAGAAGGGACGCGTGTTCGTCCGCGGACTCACCTCGGAGACGTACGGCCTCAACGAGTTCCGCAACCGGCAGCTCGAGGCGCCCCGGGTCCGCGACAACGATGTCGTGGTCGACACCGGCGACAACGCCGCGCACTCCGGCGACTCGGCGAAGTCCCGTACCTGGTGGCGGGTCGGCCCGGGGGACGACCCCTTCCTGACCCAGACCATCCAGGTCCACTTCGTCGAGCTGCCCCCGGACAGCGCGAACAACGGGCACGGCCACCAGAACGAAGCCGCCTTCTACATCCTGGAGGGCCGCGGGTACGAGATCCACGACGACCAGCGCTACGACTGGAAGCAGGGCGATCTCGTCTTCGTCCACACCGACTCGGTGCACCGGCACTACAACCCGTACGACGAGAAGGCCGTCGCGCTGGTCATGAAGGCCAAGTGCACCTGGATGTTCCTGGGCCTGATCCAGCAGGGCCGCAGCGGCCCGATCGAGCGCCCGGACGAGTTCGAGGAGCGCTCGGAGTGGGGTCACATCTGGACCCCGGGCGTGCTGGACCGGCAGAAGGTCGTCACGTCCGAGGACGGGGTCTGGGAGACCACGCCGATGGGCCGGATGCGGGTGATGAACGCGGCCGGGATGACGCAGAACCGGCAGTTCGGCGTCGACGTCTTCGAGCTGACGATCCCGGCCGGCAGCCGGTCGGGCAAGCACTGGAAGATGGCCGACGAGATCCTCTACGTGCTCGACGGCGAGGGCTACTCGCTGCACTGGGAGGTCCAGGCCGAGATCGCGGAGAAGTACTACGCGCGCATCGCCAAGGAGCCGACCCGGCACGAGATCCGCCCTGGCGACACGCTCTACGTCCCGCAGAACACGATCGCCCAGCACTTCGCGGCCGACGGCAGCCCGCTGCACCTGCTCTCCTCCCAGAACCGGGTCTTCAAGACCCTGGGCTACGACAACGTCCACTACTTCGAGAACGCCCCGGAGTTCGAGTCGGAGCTGGCCGGCGCGGCTCGGGGCTGACCGCGGCTCGGGGCTGACCGTGGCTCAGGGCTGACCGTGGCTCGGGGCTGACCGCGGCGTGGTCGCCCGGGAGCTCCGGGCGACCACGTACAGCTGGGCCAGCGCCTTCGGCAGGTCCCGGGCGTCGGTGATGACGTGGTACTCGCGCGGGTCGCACATCTCGCTCAGGTAGTCCCCACCCGCCGGGTCCACGGTGACCAGGTACGGCCGGACGCCGCGCTCGCGGGCCTCGGCCAGTGCCCTCGCGGTGTCCGCGACGGCGTAGTCGAGCACGCCGGCGTCGCCGTACTGCTGGCCGTAGTCCAGGTCGTACGGGCGGCCGTCGGAGACGACCAGCAGCACCTTGGTCGCGGCCTCGCTGCGGGCCAGCCGGGCCGTGAGGTGCCGGATCGCCGGCCCCATCCGGGTGGTGTGGTCGGGGACGAGCCCCTCCAGCCGGTGCCGGATCGCCGGTGACCGCCGCTCGTCGAGGTCCTTGACCACCGAGAGCCGGACGTCCTCGCGGCCGCCGCCGGAGAAGCCGTAGATGCCGTAGCCGTCGCCGACCCGCTCCAGCGCCTCGGCCAGCAGGCTGACCGCGTCCCGCTGCAGGTCCAGGATGCGCTCGACCTGCCTGGGCCGGGCCGGGTCCGGCGGCAGCCGCTCGGCCGTGGACGAGCTGAGGTCCACCGCGAGCGCGACCGCGACGTCCCGGCGCTGTTCCCGCAGGGCCGCGTAGACGTTGGGCGACGGCTGGACGCCGGTGCGCAGGTCGATCAGCGCGTCGATGCAGGCGTCGAGGTCCAGGTCGTCCCCGTACGGCTG
Organism: Mycobacteriales bacterium; assembly: GCA_035995165.1. Classification (NCBI taxonomy): domain Bacteria; kingdom Bacillati; phylum Actinomycetota; class Actinomycetes; order Mycobacteriales; species Mycobacteriales bacterium. The sequence goes on along the minus strand of DASYKU010000098.1, from coordinate 68,372 downwards.
GCGCGGGACGAGCTCCCGCCCGGCCGGCCGGACCCGCTCCAGCTGCGAGACCAGCCCCGGCAGCAGGTGCCCGTGCCGGGCCAGCGCCCGCCGGTGCCGGCGGTCGGAGCGCACCGGCCGGGGCCGGCGGACCCGGACCAGGCACCAGTCCGGCAGGTAGTGGCCCGCGGGCTGATCCCATTCCGGGTAGACGTACTCGTCCCGGCCGGCGGCGTGCAGCCGGCCGTGCGCGGCGTGGTGGTGGTCGTCGAGGTCGGGACCGTGGTCGTGGGGCAGCGGTTCCGGCGGCCGCTCGGTCGCCGTGACGTCGACGCCGCCGCGCTCGGCCTGCAGCGAGCGCTCGGTGAAGCCGTCGGTGTCGGCGTCCTCGGACTCGGACAGGTCCGGGGTCAGCCGCAGGATCGCCTCCTGCAGCGGCATCCCGGAGGCGGCCTGGCCGGCGTACCGCGGGCCGGGGACGTCGCGGTAGCGGACCGGCGGCAGCCGGACGTCGAGGACCTCGTCGCCCTCCAGCCGAAGCTCCTCGGTGGCCGCGGTCAGTCGCGGGTCGTCCACATCGGACTGGAGGCTGTCGAAGGACACCGGCCGGGCGGTCCGGATCGGGCCCACGTTGGGCAGCCCGGCCAGCACCGCGTAGACCCGGATCGCGGCTTCGGCCGAGGACTCCGCGCTCGCCCGCGGGTCGGCCAGCAGCCGGGCCACCGAGACCACCGTCGACAGTGGACCGAGCAGGGCGTCCGGCGCCGGCACCGAGCGGGCGCCGAGGCTGAGGCGGACCAGCGCCTCCGCGACCGCGGCCCGCGGCGGCAGCAGGGCCAGCTCGGGCCGGTCGGCCAGGGCCTGCTGCCGCACCCGCTCGTACGCCGGGGCCAGGCCGGCGAACAGCCGCAGCGCGGCCGCGTCCACCCGCAGGTCCTCCAGCACCGCGAACACCTCGACCGCGAGCGCGGTCCGGCCGAACAGCCGGGCGAACCGCTCCAGCGGGGGAGCGTCGGAGGGCGGCAGCACCGGCCGGCGGCGGGCGAACAGCGGCTCCGGCGCGTCCAGGTCGAGCGCGAACGTGCCCAGCGTGTGGTGCAGCGACCGGTGCGTGACCGCGACCTGGTACCACTCGCGCTGCTCCGCGATCGGGGCGCGCGCGGGCAGCCGGATCGTGGTCGCGGTGTCCGGGTGCTGCCAGAGGTCGGCGTCGTCGTCGTACGGGACGAGCTCGCCGGCCCGGCCGGCCAGCGCCCGGTAGTAGAGCCCGAGGGCCTGCTGGGAGGACTCGAAGTCCGGCCTCACGCGAGCACGGCCCGGGTGACGTCCCGGACCGCGGCCTGCACGTCGGCGTCGTCGCTGACCGCCTGCACCAGCGCGACGTCGCAGGCCCGCTGGGCCGGCACGCCCTTGCGGATCAGCGCGCCGACGTGGATCAGCAGCCGGGTGCTCGGCCCCTCGATGATGTCCGCCTCGTCCAGGTTGCGCAGTTTGCTGGCCAGGAAGCCGAGCTGGGAAGCGGTGGCACCGTCCACACCGGACTCGTGCGCGATGATCTCCGCCTCGAGCGACGGCGCCGGATAGCCGAACTGGAGGGCCAGGAACCGCTGCCGGGTCGAGGGTTTGAGATCCTTCGCGGTCGCCTGGTAGCCGGGGTTGTAGGAGACGACGAGCAGGAAGTCCGGGTGCGCGGCGACGGTCTCGCCCAGCCGTTCGATCGGCAGCATCCGGCGGTGGTCGGTCAGCGCGTGCAGGATCACGGTGGTGTCCTTGCGCGCCTCGACCACCTCGTCCAGGTAGCACAGCGCCCCGGTCCGGACGGCCCGGGTCAGCGGACCGTCCAGCCAGCTCGTCCCGTCGGCGGACAGCAGGTAGCGGCCGACCAGGTCGGCCGAGGTCATGTCGTCGTGGCAGGTGACGGTGACCAGCGGCTCGTCCACCGGCTGCTCCCGCTCGCGCGCGATCCGCCAGGCCATGTGCTCCACGAAGCGGGTCTTGCCGCAGCCGGTCGGGCCCTTGAGCAGCACCGGGATCCGCTGCTCGTACGCGGCCAGGAACAGCTCGACCTCGTCGCCTGTGGACAGATAGAACGGAGCCTCAGCCACGGTCGAACTCCCCGGTCTGTTCGCGCCGGATCCAGGACACCGGGTCGGGCGCGTAGTCGCGCCGGTAGTCGCCGGGATGGTTGACGCCGGGCAGCGCCGGGATCCAGTCGTACTCCAGGTGGTGGGTGCCGCCGAGGCTGCTGGCCAGCCGGACCACCCGCGGGTGGTCGAGCGCGACGATGCGGCCCTTGTCGATGAGCTTGACCCACTCGCCGGTGTCACGCTGCTTGACCTCGTACGTGGCGAAGAGGTTGTGCACGTGCGGGAAGTGCATCGTCGGCAGCTTGTTGGACTTCGCGTAGTCCAGGAAGGTCTTGTCCCAGTGCTCGGCGCCGAAGCCGAAGTGGATGACACCGGCCTGGGCCCGCTCGGGCAGGTTGGTCCAGGAGTCGTTGTACTTCCAGAGCGTCTCGATCTGCCGGTAGCTCTTGGGGTTCGTGCCGATCGAGCAGTCGTTGAAGTAGTGCCAGCCCCGGTACGGGAAGCCCGGGTACTGGGTGTCGCGGTAGCGCTCGACCACCTCGCGCCAGAGGTCGCCGTACCGGCCGCCGCCCTCGATGCCGGCGATCATGCCGCTCTCGACCGTGACCTGGATGTGCGGGTAGTAGCCGGTGTGGTTGGAGGTCCCGCCGATCACGCCGTTGAGCGTGGGCATGAGGGTCTTCGCCTCGCGCAGGAACGTCTCCACCGGGTGCCCGAAGCGGATGCCCTGGATCGTGGACCCGAGGATGTGCCCGGAGATGTACGCGCCCTGGGGCCAGAGCTCGGCCTGCTGCTCGGTCACCTCCCAGCCGATGTCCGTCCCTTCGGGGCTGGTGATGCGGACCGCGGCGGCCTTGCGGAAGGCGTCGACGACCATCAGGTCGACGGTCCGCCAGATCTCGTCCGGCACCCCGTTCGCCCGCCCGATGAAGTCCTCGTACGTCGAGTAGACCCAGTTGTTGCGGATCCGCTTGCCCGCGGCCCGCTTCCAGTGCGAGCGGCCGGCCTCGCCGGCGTAGACGCCGGTGTAGCCGGGACGGTCGTCGAGGAACCGCTTGAGCGCGGCCGCGGCGACGTTGAACTCGACGCCCTCCTCGATCATCGGCGGCAGCCGGTCGGTGATCTCGCGCCAGCCGTCCGCCGCGCTGTACTCGCGGGTCTCCATGCCGAGGTCGGTCACGTCGATCCGGTCGACCTTGCCGACCCCGATCTCCAGCAGGGCCCGGCGCAGGGCCGCGAACACGACCTCGTTCTGGTGCGGGAAGGTGACGATGAGCAGCTCGTCGCCGGGCTGGATGTCGCCGAGCGCGGACCGGCCGTACCGCCGCCGGACGTGGGCCCGGGCCAACGGCATCAGGTCCTCGATGTCGTCGGTGCGCTCCTGCAGCAGGTAGCGCGGGAAGCGCGGGGCCGGGTACTCGAACCCGGCCAGCGGCGCGGGCACTCCGGGGGCGGCCAGCGGCGGTCGCGGCATGAACTCTCCTGTCCAGTAGGAAATCAGACCTCGGCCGGGTCCGGGACCGGCTCGGCGACGACGGCCCGGCGGCCGGAGATGACGATCGCGCTGTCCGGGTCGGGTTCGAGGAAGACCGCGTCGCCGTGGGAGAGGCCGATCTTCTCCTGGTACACGCGGACCTTGAGCACCTCGTCGTCGACCCGGACGTGGTAGTCCCAGCAGTCGCCGTGGTAGATCGAGAACACGATCGTGCCGGGCCAGGCCTCGTCCGAGTGCTGCCGGCGGGAGAGCCGGAAGCTCTCCGGCCGCATGAACACGCTGACCTCGTCGCCGGGGGAGGCGGTGACCCCGCCGCGGCAGAGCAGCGTCCGGCGGCCGCAGTTGACCAGCGCGCCGTTGCGGCCGGCCGACTCGACCACGCCGCGCAGGTTGTTGGACAGGCCGAGGAAGCGGGCGGTGAACTCGTCCTGCGGGCTGGTGTAGATCGCCTGCGGCAGCCCGCGCTCGACCACGTTGCCGCTGTTCATCACGACCACGTCGTCGGAGATCGCCAGCGCCTCGTCCTGGTCGTGGGTGACGAACACGGTGGTGATGCCCAGGCGCTGCTGGACCTCGCGGATCTCGTCCCGCATCCGGCCGCGCAGGCCCTTGTCCAGGTTGGACAGTGGCTCGTCCAGCAGCAGCACCTTGGGCTCGCGGACCAGCGCCCGGGCCAGCGCGACCCGCTGCTGCTGGCCGCCGGACAGCGCCGGCGCCGGCCGGTCGGCGAACTCGCTCAGCCCCACCGCGTCCAGCGCGGTCATCGCCTGCTGCCGGGCCTGCTCCCGCGGCGGCCGGGGCTTGCTCACCACCAGCGGGAACATCACGTTCTGCAGCACGGTCATGTGCGGCCAGATCGCGTACGACTGGAAGACGATCCCGATCGGGCGCCGGTGCGGTCCGATGTAGACCCGGCGGCCGGGGTCGGAGACGACCTGGCCGCCGATCTCGATGACGCCGGCGTCGGCCCGTTCCAGCCCGGCGATCAGCCGCAGCGTGGTCGTCTTGCCGCAGCCGCTGGGGCCGAGCAGGGTGACCAGCTTGCCCTCGGGGATGTCGAGGTCGATGCCGTCGACGGCGTTGGCGGACACCGCGCGCCCGCGGTACCGCTTGACGACCCCGGTCAGCTTGATCATCGACTCACCCGTTCCTGATGCCGAACCGGCGGGTGAGCAGGCGCACGCCACCGGCGAGGATGCTGAGAAAGAGCACGAGCACGACGCCGAGCGCCGCCACCACCGGGTAGGACCCGTTGGAGTAGAGGTCGAAGACCTGGACCGAGACGACCTCGGTGCCCGACGAGTACAGGAAGATCGCCGCGGACACCTCCCGGAACGAGACGATCATCGTGTAGAGGAACGCGGCCAGCAGCGAGGGCATCAGCAGCGGCACGAAGATCCGCCGGAACGCCTGCCACCAGCCGGCCCCGCTGGCGGTCGCGGCCTCCTCCAGCTCGTCCTTGATCGCTGCCATGCCCGGGACGATGTAGCGCATCCCGTACGGCAGGGTGATCGTCACGAACGCGACGATGAGGATCGCGAGCGTGCCGTAGAGGTGGAACGGCAGCGGCGCGGCCAGGTACCAGTAGAGGATGCCGACGCCCATGACCACGCTGGGCACCGCGATCGGCACGGTCGCGAGCCCGTCCAGCAACCCGCGCCCGCGCAGCTTGGTCTTCACCGTGATGTACGCGACCAGCGCGCTCAGCACGGTGACGATCAGCCCGGACGCGACCGCGGTGATGAGGCTGTTCTTGACCGAGTTCACCAGCCCGGGCCGGACGAAGATCTGCGTGTAGTTGGAGAACGTCAGCCGGTGCAGGGCGCCCCAGGACGGCTGCTCGAAGCCAGGCAGCAGCGAGGACCAGACCAGCATGAGGATCGGCAGCGCGACCGCGATGAGGAAGAACAGCACGAAGAACGCGAACCCGGCCCAGCGCCAGCGGCCGATGTCCTGCCCGGTGGCCCGGAAACCCTTGCCGGTGATGGTCTGCACGGTCGAGGCCGCGGACAGCCGGCGCGACAGCCAGAGCCCGAGCGACGCGATCACCAGCACGAAGATACCGATGGCGCCGACGGTCCCGTAGTCCGGCGGGAAGTTCTGCAACGCCGAGTAGATCCGGCTGACGAACACGAACCGCCGCCCTGGCACGCCGATCAGCTGCGGCACCTCGAACGTCGAGATCGTCTGGATGAACATCAGCAGCCCGGCCGAGAGCATCGCCGGGCGGGCCATCCGCAGCGTGATCACCCGGAAGGTCTTCCAGGGCGAGGCCCCCGAGGCCAGCGAGGCCTCCTCCAGCGACGAGTCCATCGAGGCGAACGCGGCCGTGCCCATCAGGTACGCCACCGGCACCACGTGCATCGACTGAACGAAGATCATGCCGTGCAGGGAGAACACGTTGAACGCGGGCAGCCCGGCGCCGCGCAGGGCGACGTTCCCGGTGCCGCGCTGGGGTGACAGCAGCAGGCTCCAGGCCACCGTGTTGAGGATGCCCGGCACGATCAGCGGGACCAGCGCCGCGATCCGGGCGAACGCCTTGCCCGGGGTGTTGGTGCGGGCGACCAGCCAGGCCAGCAGGAAGCCGAGCACCGTGCAGACGATCGCGGTGGCGCCGGCGTACACGAACGAGTTGAGCACCAGCGTGCCGAAGCCGTCGCTGGTGAAGGTGTCGACGTAGTTCTGGAAGGTCCACGCGCCCGGCGCGATGCCGAGGAAGTTCGTCCGCAGGCTGCTGTAGACCATCGTGCCGATCGGCACCAGCGCCAGGTACGCGACGACCAGCCCGGCCACCGCGAGCGTCACGTACCGCGGGTCGAGCAGGGACCGCCAGTCCCGGCGCTGCTTCGGTGCCTCGACCTCGGGGGTGGAGGTGTCGTCCACCAGCAGGGCCATCACGGGCTCCAATCGCCGACGACGGAGGGAGGTGCGGGTGGCCGGCGCCGGATGACGGCGCCGGCCACCGCGTCTGTCACGGCGCGTGCAGCGCCGACTTCATCTCCGCGAGCTCGGTGTTGTACTCGGCCGCCGGCAGGTTCGGCTTGCCCCACGCGGCCGGCCACTTCGTCTCGTCCCAGACGCTGGCGTCGTTCTTCACGTCCGGCCGGATCGAGGTGTGGTTGGTGATGTCCACGACGGCCTGCTGGCCCTCCTTGGACACGATCCAGTCCTCGAACAGCCGGGCCGCGGCCGGGTGCGGCGCGTCCTTGACCACGTCGACCAGGGTGAGCGAGGCCGGCAGCGGGTCGGAGTTGACGAACTCGACCGAGTCCGGGGTCTTCTCCTTCAGGCTGGAGGCCTTGTAGCCGTACGCGGTGGCGGCGCCGATCGGCTCGCCCGCCTGCACCTGGGTCAGCGCCTGGGTGTGGCTCTCCACGAACACCGGGCTGTTGTCGCCGAGCCGCTTGAGCAGGTCGATCGCCTTGTCGTGGCCCATCGACTGGACCAGGCTGTCGTACCAGTTGACCGCGCTGGGGTCGATGGAGAACTGACCCTTCCAGGCCGGCTGGGTCAGGTCCTCCCAGGACTTCGGCACCGGGAGCCCTTTCTGCGCCACCAGCTTCGGGTTGTACGCGACGGTCGTGGTCACCGCGTAGACCACGCCCTCGTAGCCCTTGGGCAGGTCCAGCCCGGACGGCAGCGCGGAGATGTCCTTGGGCGTGTACGGCTGCAGCGAGCCCGCCTGCAGCAGCTGGGCCACCTGGGGCGAGTCACCGGAGACGATGTCGGCGTTGTGCTTGCCGCCCTTCTGCTCGGTGAGCACCCGCTGCGGGATCTTGTCCGCGGACAAGCGCAGCGAGTTCACCTTCACGTTCGGGTACGTCTTGTTGAACGCGGCGACGATCGGCTGCACGTCGTCGTCGGCGAAGGTCGTGTACCAGGTGAGGGAGCCCTCCTGCGCGGCCTGGGTCGCGAGCTCCTGGGTGGTCTTGGAGTCCAGGCTCGTGTCCGGTGCGGCCGCCGCCGCGCCGCCGCCGCCGGACGAGCCGCCGCAGGCAGCGGCGCCGAGCAACAGGCCGGCCATACTCGCCGGGAGAAGCACTGAATGAAGTCGCCGCCGTCGTCCCATCGCCTGATCCCTCCATTGGGGTCACTCCTGGCGGGGCGTGTGCTGGATCACGCCCGGGCGGCCAGTATGGCAATAAGGTAGGACCATATGTCAACTACTCCACCTACGGTCGTTTCTTATACGTGACCCCACGGATCCACCGTCGCAACGCAGAAGCGCCGGCCGGAAGGAATCCGGTCGGCGCCCGGGTGCGCGCGGAGCCGGCGGAACGGGGTGGGCGGGCGGGGGAGAGACGAGTACTGGCCCCGCCCCCGGAGGGAGATGCCGGGGGCGGGGCCAGGATCTCACCGGGTCCGTCGCCCGGGGGAGCCGGGCGACGGACCTCCCCGCCCCGCACCGGTTCCTGCTGGAGGCAGCGAACCGGATGAGGACGAGCCCTACCGGGTCCTTGGCTGGTCGGGGTTCAGCCAGGGACCGCGGCGAGAGCGGCGAGGGGAGTGGCTCTGGTGTTCGGGTGGGCACCGAGGACCGCCAGCAGCGCGCCGATGGCGGCGAACTCACCCGGGTCGGTGACGGCGTGGTGGAGCATGATCCCGACCGGTTCTCCGGACCGGACGGCGTCGGCGAGCTTCTCGGCGAGCTGGAACGGGGTCCATCGGACGCCCTTGCGGGAGCCGAACCAGTCGACCGTGACCGGGACCTCCGCCACCCGGACGTCCCGCAGGGGCGCGGCCGTGCTGTCCCGGGACAGGATCCGGAAGCCGGTGTCGGCGAGCACCGCGGCGGTGTCGGAGGTGCACCGGTTCCAGGGCGGGGTGAAGACCGGCTCGATCAGGTCGCCGAACGCGTCCCGCAGCAGCGCCTGGCCGCGGGTGATGTCCACGGCCTGCTGGTCGTAGGACCGCGACGGCCCGAACTCGTACTTGCGCCCGGCCGGCTCGTGGTCGACGTGGGCGAAGCCGTGCTGGTGCAGCCGCACCCCGCCGGCCCGGGCCCGGGCGGCCAGCCCGGCGATCAGCGAGGGGGTGAGCGACCCCGGGATGACCGCCACGTCGATCGGCAGCGACCGGCGCCGGAACAGGTCCAGCAGCGCCCAGAGCCGCTCGTCGCCCCAGCCGGCGTCGTCGTCGCGGAAGAAGACCCGGCAGGGCCCCTCGTCCAGGGCGGCCCGGACGGGCTCCAGCCAGCTCATCGGACGGCCAGCTCGGGCGCGAGGATCCGGGCGGTCGTCTCCGCGCCGGTGAGGTCCAGCGGCACCGGCGCCGGGGTGGACCCGGCCGCGTCGACCAGCGCCGCCAGCAGCCGGTCCGGGACCGCGAGGTCGGTGGCCGGCACCATCCGCAGCACGCCGAGCTCGGCCAGCCGGGAGGTCCGGCGGGTCTGCTCGTCCTCGGCTCCCTCCGCGTACGGGACGACGACGGCGGGGGTGCCCGCCCGCAGCAGGTCCATGGTGGTGTTGTACCCACCTTGACTCAGCGACAGCGCGGAGCGGCCGATCTCCAGGGCCAGGTCGTCCACCCGCCGGACCGCCTCCAGCACCGGGCTGTGCCGGGCCTGGTCCCGCAACCAGTCCCAGACCGGCGCCGGCAGGAACGGCCCGGCCACGACCGTGGTCCGCAGCCCGGTCCGGATGAACAGGTCCCGGTGCACCTCGACCGCGGCCCGCACCAGCGGCTCGCCGACCATGCCGCCGCCGGAGGAGACGACGAGCCGGTCGAGCCGGCGGTCGGCCGGGGCCGGGGCCGGCGGCGCGACGAAGCCGGTGTAGAGCACCGGCACCCGCAGCGGGGTCGCCGGGCGGAAGGACTCCTCCAGCGTCGCGAACGCCGGGTCGGCGTGCAGGACGATCGCGTCGAAGGACGCGTTGAGCCGGGTGACCGCGCGCTCGTCGTGCTTCTCCTGCCCGACCGGCCGCTGCACCAGGATGTCGCGCAGGCTGCAGACCACCCGGGGCCGGTCGTCGCCGAGCGCGGCGACCGCGTCCAGCAGCGGCACCAGCTCGAACTCGAACTTGCGCCGGCCGAACGGGTACATCTCGATGAGCACCACCGAGGGCGTGGTCTCCGCCAGCGCGGCCAGGATCAGCCGGGTCCGGGCCGCCTTGGCCGCGGCGACCGTGAACGCCGGGTCGTGGCTGACCAGCTCGACGCCGTCGTCGTGGCCGAGCGGCGGGAGGTTCACCACGTCGATCCCGGCCGGGACCCGGGTGCCGGCCGGGAAGCGGCCGCCGTTGAGCAGCGTCACCTCGAACCGGTCGGTCAGACCCTCCGCAAGCCGGAGGGAGCGGGCCAGGTGGCCGAGGCCCAGGGAGTGCTGACAGTAGAAGAGCAATCGGTCGCGGGTCACAGTCCAACTCCGTTCAACAACACGTCGTCCGCGGTCCGGAGCAGGTCCCCGAGCCGGTCGAGCGTGGGCAGGTGCACCCGGTTCACCGCGCGGACGGCCCGTTCGGCGACCAGCGCCGCCGCGGTGTGCCAGCGCAGGGACCGTTCCGCCGGCAGGGCCCGTACGGTCCGGTAGCCGGCCAGGAAGGCCGCCCGCATCGCGCCGGTGTCGCCGTCCTGGTGCAGCCGGGCGATGAGGCTGCCGATGTCGGCCGCGGCCGGGCCGGTGCCGGCCTGGTCGAGGTCGATCAGCGCGATCGCGTCACCGTCGACGAGCGCGTTCTTGGGGTGGCAGTCGCCGTGCAGCGGCACCGGGGAGCCGCCGGGGGGCGGCCCGTCGGCGAGCCGGTCGGCCAGCCGCAGCGCCTGCCGGGACACGTCCGGGCGGGCCAGCGCGACGAGGTGCGCGCTGTGCACGACCCGGCGTACGTCCAGGCGGGCGAAGCGGGGCAGCCCGGCCGCGGCGCGGTCGCCCGAGTCGTGCAGGGTGGCGATGGCGACGCCGAGCCGGCGGATCGCGGCGGTCAGCGCCGGCCCGTCCAGCTCGCCCCACTGCACACCCGGCATCGGCTGCATGACCAGCACGCCACGCTCGGGGGAGCGGCCCAGCGGCAGCGGCGAGCTCAGCCCGGCGCCGGCCAGTACGCCGGCGATCCGGCCGTACCGGTCGGCCCGCTCGCCCACGTCCACGGTCCCCGGCGCGTACGCCTTGGCGTACCCGACCGGCGTCCCGGCCCGGTCGAGCGCGCGGAACGTCGCGGCCCGCTCGGGGGAGTACTCGACCAGCTCGCTCGTCGCCCAGCCGGAGGCGAGCGCGGCCAGGTCCGGCGCCGGGCGGAGGATCTCGTCCAGCCGCTGCAGCCGGCGGTCGGCCGGGAAGGACCACCAGACCGCGTCCAGGGCCGGGTCGTGCACGACCCCCGGCCCGGCCGCCTTCCGGTACGCCGACGCGCTGTCGCCGCCCCGGAACACCCGGACCGTCCGCAGCCCGCAGGTCCCGTCCACGCCGACCCGGTAGGTGACGCGCAGGCTCTCGCCGATCCGGTACTTCACCCGGACCAGCTCGCAGTCCTCGACGACCCGGCCGTCCAGTGCGGTCAGCTGGTCGCGGGCCGCGTCCTGGTCCAGCAGCAGGTCCCGGGCCGGCAGCGCCGGGTCCGGCGCGAAGCCGTGCCGGACGCCGATCGTCCCGGCCGCGGTCAGCATGTCCGCTCCCATCCGTGGTCGGACCCGGCCAGGGACCAGTGCACGGTGTCGGTGCCGAGTCCGGGCCGGTGCACCCGGACCTCGACCCGGTCGCCGGTCACCTCGGCCTCCGCCCGGGCCGGCCCGTCGCCGCCGGGCACGATGACCGTGACCAGGTCGACGTCGGCGCCGGCGGCGGCCAGCACGGCGACGGGAGCCGGCTGCTTGCGCCCGTACGAGGCCGAGATCCAGCCGTCGGTCACGCTCAGCTCGCCCAGCGGGGTCAGCAGCTGCAGCCCGGGCGCGGCCAGCCGGTCCGGCTCCAGCTCGACCGCGCCGGCCGCGGTCGGGGCCAGGTGCCAGCGGGCCTCGTACGTGTGCGGGGTCGCGGCCCGCAGCCGGTCGTGGACGATCCAGTAGTCGTCGTCGACGAACGCGACGGTCCGGGTGTGCACGGCGTCGTAGCAGGGGCTGGTGACCTCGGCCCGCAGCAGGTCCAGCCCGGCGGTGGTCCACCGGTCCAGCAGCCGCGCGGTCGAGGTCGGCTTGCCCTTGGCCGGCTTGCCCGGCCGGTACGGCGTCTGGTCCAGGCCGTCCACGCAGACCGTGTTGTGGGCCGCGGTGCCCTTGAACCAGTGCCGCCAGCCGGGGGCGCCGTCGAGCGTGCCGTACTCGGCGTCGTAGGTGTAGCGGCCCGGGTCGGCCACCAGCAGCCGGCCGCCGGCCGCGATCTCCACCGAGAGCTGGTCGTAGTGCCCGTGGCCGCCGTCACCGAGCGGGCCGGCGTCGAGGATCAGCCAGCGCTCGTCGGCGTACGCCCGGTCGCCGTCGCCCCAGCCGCTGCGCTGGATGAAGTAGCCGCCGACCGGGAAGTCGGCGCCGGTGTCGGCCGGGACGCTGCCGGCGGTGCCGGCGGTCGCGGCCCAGCGCAGGTCCGCGCGCTCCAGCAGGTCGGCGCCCAGCAGCAGGACGGCGCGGAAGTCGCCCTGGTCGCCGTCGGACAGCGCCGGGGTCAGCCCGTCGGGGCGCTGCACGTGCAGTGCGAAGTCGCAGGCCCGGCCGGCCGCGGCCAGCAGCTCCGGCGGCACCTCGAGGTCGAAGCGGCGGGCGTTGGCGATCGCGCCGAGCAGCGAGCGCAGCACGATCAGGTGATAGTCGGTGCTGCACTCACGGTGCACGCCGTCGGCCCAGATGTCGGTGTCGGCGTTCGCGGCCAGCCGGTTCAGCGCGCGGCGGGCCACCATGTCCTCGTCGAGGGCGAGGCCGGCCAGCAGCAGCGCGTACAGCTCCAGGGTGCGGTGGTTGCGCTCCGGGGTGAGGTGCGCCTCCAGGTGCGCGACGTCGGCCCGCAGCCGGGAGACCAGCAGCTCGGCCAGGCCCGGGCGCAGCCCGGCGAAGTCCGGGTCGGCGGCGAACCGCTGCCAGGCGTACAGCCAGTTCTGGATCCGGCGGGCCGAGACGTCGGACGTGTCGTGCCCGACCGGGACCTGGTAGCAGAAGGACTCGACCAGGTCCTCCCAGGCGGTCAGGAACCCGCCGTCCCCGGTGGCCACGCACGCGTACGCCAGGTCGAGACCCTCGTAGAGCTTCACCCACTCGATGCGCCACTCGGGATCGCCGAGACCGCCGCCGATCCAGTCGGGGCGGCGGCCCAGGTCGAGCGCCACCCCGCAGTGGCTGAACCGGCCGGCCTTCGCCGCCCGCGCCACCGCGAGGTCACGCCCGAGGTCGTCGATCACGCAGAACACCGAACGGGGAACGGCCGGCAGTCGCCCCACCACCGGCCGTTCCACCGCCGGCCCGCCCGCGACCAACGGGGCTGTCACGGCCGGCCGCCGTGAAACAACCCCGCCATCCTGCGGGCGAGCACGTCGCCGTCGAACCGTTCCGCCACGGTCGCCCGGCCGGCCGCGGCCAGTCGGTCCCGCAGCGGCGCGTCGGCAGCCAGCTTGAGCAGTGCCCCGGCCAGCGCGGCCGGGTCCTCGGGCGGCACCAGCAGCCCGTTCTCGCCGTCCCGGACGAGCTCCGGGATGCCGGACACCGCGGTCGAGACGACCGGCAGCCCGGCCGCCATCGCCTCGACCATGACGTTGGGGATGCCGTCCCGGTCGCCGTCGCCGTCGACCCGGCACGCCAGCGCGAAGACGTTCGCGCTGCGGTAGAGCTCCAGCAGCTCGCACTGGGTCAGCGGGCCGGTGAAGCGGACCAGCTCCGGGCAGCGCTCGGCCACCAGCGCGCGGATCCGCCCGGCGTCCGGGCCGTCCTCGCCGGCGATGACCAGCTCCAGGTCGACGCCGCGGTCGCGGAGGTCGGCGACGGCCTCGACCAGCACGTCGAAACCCTTCTTCGGCACCATCCGGCCGACCGCGACGACCTTCAGGCCGGTTCCGGACCGGGCAGGCTCAGGTTCCTCGTCGTCGTCACCCTCGATGCGCCGCGCTTCCGCCCGCATGCCGGTGAACGCCGGCAGCAGCGCGGCGAAGTCCGCGTTCAGCCCGTGGTAGATGAGGTGCACGTCCGCGGTCGGCTCCAGCCGCTGCAGGTGCGCCTTGTTCGCGCCGGTGCAGGTGACCACGAACGAGGCCGCCCGCATCTTGCGCGGCAGCAGCCCGGCCGGGTTCAGCGACTCCCGGTAGATGTCCTTGGCGTGCCCGGTGAAGGAGAACGGCAGCCCGGTCAGCATCGAGGCCAGCCAGGTCACGGTCGTGGTGCCGTGCGCGAAGTGCGCGTGCAGGTGCCGTACGTCCCCGGCCTGGTCCAGCCGGTCGGCCAGGTCGACGGCCTGCAGGAACTCCTTGAGGTAGATCGAGCGCGGCCGCAGCCCCTTGCGGGCCCGGATCGCCTGCCGGAGCGCGGTCGCCGCGGTCCGGGCGACCTTGACCGGGTGCTTGCGGGCGTAGCGGCCCAGCGGCGCCCGGAACGAGCCGAAGTTCTCCCGCAGCCAGCGCGGCACGGTGGTGTTCGACAGCGAGGTCGCGTCCGGCAGGTACGACGGGGTCGCCTCGATCTTGTCGACGACCGGGTGGTGGTCGCTCTCCTCGGCCGGCTTGAGCACGAACAGCCGCAGCGGCAGTCCGAGCTGCTCCAGCCGCCAGATCTCGCTGGCGATGAACAGCTCGGAGATGCGCGGGTAGCCCTTCAGGACGTACCCGATGGTGTCCCGGTGTTCCTCGAACTCAGCCATACGCCCGCTCCAGCACCCGGCAGAACTCCTCGGTCCGGCTGGTCAGCCCGAACTCGGTCTCGGCGACCGCGCGGGCGCCGCGGCCGAGCTCGGCCCGCCTCGCCGGCGAGTCGATCAGCGCCGCGATCGCCGCGGCCAGCGCGTCCGGGTCCCGGGGCGGGACCAGGGTGCCGGTGACGCCGTCGCGGACCGCGGACGGGATCGCCGCGACCTCGCTGGCCACCACCGGGCGCTGGCTGGCCATGCTCTCCAGCACCACGTTCGGCAGGCCGTCGCGGTCGCCGGCCGAGTCGACCACGGAGGGGACCACGACCACGTCGGCCGAGGCGTAGTACTCCGGCAGCGTCGCGTGCGTGCAGCGGCCGACCAGCTCGACCCGGTCGGCCAGCCGGTGCGCGTCGATCAGCGCGGTCAGCGCCGGGCGCAGCGGGCCGTCGCCGACCAGCCGCAGCCGGTACGGCCGGTCCAGCCGGGACAGCGCCTCCAGCAGGACCTCGAAGCCCTTCTTCTCCACCAGCCGGCCGACCGCGAGCAGCTGCACCGGGTCGTGCTCGGCCGGCCGGGTCGCCGGGAAGGCGACCAGGTCCACGCCGTGCCGGACCACCGTCGGGGTGGTGCCGGCGGCCTCGACCTCGGCCGCGGCGTCGTCGTTGCAGGCGACCACGAGGGCCGCGCCGCGGGCACGCTCGCCGAGCTCGTCGCGCGGCACCTTGCGCGCGTCCAGCGCGTGCACGCTGAACCCGTACGGGACGCCGAACTTGCTCGCGACCGCGGCGGCCACCGCGGCCGGCGCGTGCGCGAAGTAGCCGTGCACGGCCGAGATGCCGATCCCGTCCAGCCGCTGCACGGCCGCCTCGGCCTGCGCGTCGACGTCGCCGGGCGGCAGCACCTCGACCAGCGGCTCGAGCTCGGCCGCGGCCGGGTGCGGCGGCCCGCCGTCGCCGGTCTTCAGCGCCAGCACCGCGGCGAGCATCCCGGCCCGCTTCAGCGCCAGCACCTCGTTCAGCGCGAAGGACTCGGAGACCCGCGGCCAGCCGGAGAGGATGACCGCGACCCGCGGCCGGCCGTTAGAGCTGCTCGACATCGGGGCCGTCCAGGCGGTGCCGGGTGTCCAGGACGAGCTTCGCGTGCCGCTGGACCAGGTCGTAGTCGAAGGCGTCGTGGTCGGTGACGAGCACGACCGCGTCGGCCCGCTCGATCTCCTCCCGGCTCAGCTCCACCCGGCGGGTGATCGCGTCCACCGGCATGTCCTCGACGACATGCGGGTCGGCCACCGCGACCTCGGCCCCGTCCGCGACCAGCCGGTGGATCAGCGCCACCGACGGGGACTCCCGGGCGTCGCCGGCGTTGCGCTTGTACGCCAGGCCCAGCACCAGCACCTGGGCCCGCGACATCGCGATGCCGTGCCGGTTCAGCGCCCGCATCAGCCGGGAGGCGACGTAGTCGGGCATGTGGTCGTTGATGTCGTTGGCCAGCTCGACGAACCGGAAGGACCGGCCCAGCCGCTGCCGTACGGTCCAGGACAGGTAGCTGGGGTCGATCGGCAGGCAGTGCCCGCCCACGCCCGGCCCCGGGGTGAACTTCATGAACCCGAACGGCTTGGTCGCCGCCGCGTCGATCGCCTCCCACACGTCGATGCCGAGGTCGCTGGCGAACATCGCCAGCTCGTTGACCAGGGCGACGTTGACGTGCCGGAAGGTGTTCTCCAGCAGCTTGGCCATCTCCGCGGCCTTGCAGTCCGAGACCCGCACGGTCCGCTGGACGAAGGTCGAGTAGAACTCGTCGGTCCGGTCCAGCGACCGCTCGCCCAGGCCGGAGACCAGCTTCGGGGTGGTCTCCAGGTCCCAGGTCTGGTTGCCCGGGTCGATCCGCTCGGGGCTGTAGCCGACGGAGAAGTCGGTGCCGGCGATGAGCCCGGAGCCGTTCTCCAGGATCGGCGCGAACAGCTGCTCGGTGGTGCCCGGGTAGGTGGTGGACTCCAGCACGACCAGGCAGCCCGGCCGCACGTACGGGGCCAGCATGTGCGCGGCGGACTCGATGAAGCTGAGGTCGGGCGCGCCCTCGTGCAGCGGGGTCGGCACGGTGACCACGGCGACGTCGAAGCCCTCGCAGGCGGCCGCGTCGTCGGTGATCGCATACCGGCCGGAGCGCAGCGCGGCCTCCAGGACCACCCGCGGCACGTCCTCGACGAACGAGTCGCCGTCCGCGAGCCGCTTGACCCGCGCGGTGGACAGCTCGACGCCGATCACGTCGTGCCCGGCGGCGACCGCCCTCATCGACAGCGGCAGGCCGACGTAGCCCTGGCCGAGGACGGCGACCCGCAGCGGCTTCACGGGGCGGTGGACGGCGGTCTCCAGCGTGGCGGTCACGACGCCCTCCCGGCGATCAGCGAGATGTCGGCGGTGACGTCGGCCTCGCGGCGCTCGCGCACCCAGTCCAGCTCGGTCCGCAGCCCGTCGCGCAGCGCGACCCGCGGCCGCCAGCCCAGGCCGCGGCGGGCCTTGCCGGTGTCGCCGGCGGTCCGGCGGACGTCGCCGATCTGGGTGGCCTGGCGCTCGACCGGGACGGCCCGGCCGGTCATCTGGCCGAGCAGCCGGATGACCTCCAGCATCGAGGCCTCCTCGCCGCCGCCGATGTTGAGCACCGGGTCGATGTGGTCGGCGGTCAGCGCCTTGACGACCGCGTCGACCGCGTCGTGGACGTGGGTGAAGTCGCGGATCTGGGAGCCGTCGCCGCGCAGCGTGAAGTGCGGGCCGCCGGTCGCGGCCTCGCAGAGCCGGCGGATCGCCATGTCCGGGCGCTGGCGCGGGCCGTACACGGTGAAGAACCGCATGCCGACCGTGGGCAGGCCCATCCCGGCGTAGACCTCGGCGAGCTTCTCGCAGGCCTGCTTGGTCACGCCGTACGGGGAGCGAGGACGGGTGGGGGTGTAGTCCTCGAAGCAGGGGTACGCCTCGGCGTCGCCGTACACGGACGAGGAGGAGGCATAGACGACCCGCGGGCACCCGGCGCTCGCGGCGGCCTCGAACAGGCGCTGCGTCGCCAGCAGGTTGTCCTGCAGGTACTGGTTGAAGCCGGTTCCGAAACTGCCCAACACACCAGGCTGCGCTGCAAGGTGAACGATCAACGGGCGGTCAGCAAGCAACTTGTGCAGGGGGGTGGTCGCAACGTCCGCACGGACCAGGTCGAACCGGCGCTCGCCGACCAGGCCGGCGAGGTTCGCCTCCTTGTCGGCGGTCGCGTAGAAGGGGCTGAACGAGTCGACCCCGGTCACCCACCACCCCTCGGCCACGAGTCGCTCGGCCAGGTGGCTGCCGATGAAACCGGCGCTTCCCGTGATGACTGCTCTCATGGTGGCTCCTCGCCCCCGACCGTTCCCGGCGGTCAGTCACCGCCGGGACATCTGCTGTTTGACGGTTCAAACTGTCCTGGCAGAGGGGCACGGATCTCCATTGCACCTGCGTCCTAGTACTCCGGTACGGCCGGGGTCCTCTGGTCGTAGGACCTTCGGACACCTGACGGGGTAGCGGCGGGATGGGAGACTGCTCCCACAGCTGCGTCCCCGGATGAAGGAGGTTGACCGTGGTTGCGGTGGCCCCCGGTGCTTCGGCACCTCCGGACGGACCGCCCGAGCGCGAGCCGAGCACCGACGCGTTCGCCGGGCGCCCGCCGGGCGCGCCGTCCGAGGCCCGTACCACGACCATCGACCTGTCCGGTGCCGCCGCGGCCGCTCCGCCGCCGGGCGGGCAGCGCCTGGGCGCGGTGCCCCTGCGGCACATCGTCGGCGCCCGCGCCAGCGACGGCCGGTGGCTGGTCCGCGCCCGCCGGACCGTCCGGGTCGGCGGCTGGCTGGCCGGGACCGCGGTCGTCGGCACCGGGCTGTTCACCCTCTGGGTGCTGCTGTTCAGCACGATCTCCGGCGGCGACGTCCTCGACGGCAACCCGTTGCCGCGGCACGACGGCAACACGGTCTCGGTCCAGGAGAACGGCGTGACCCCGCCGGCATCGACGGTCGCGCCGACCACGCCGGCCGCGAAGACCAGCGCGCCGGCGGCGAAGACCGTGCCCAGCCCGACCTCGGGCAAGGGCCGGACCTCGGCCACCTCCGGCAGCGGGTCCGGGCGCAACGGCGCCGACGACCCGCCCGGGGACGACGCCGGTGGCGCGCGGAACACGGCTCCGACGGTGCCCGCGACCGGCGGCGGTGGATCCGGCCGCGGCTCCGGCTCGAGCGGTGGCGGCGGCAGCGGCTCCGGCGGTGGGTCCAGCGGCGGCGGGCACGGCGCCGACGGCTGATCCCTCCCAGCACCACGTCCCCCCGTACCGATCCGGTGCGGGGGGACAGCTGTGTCCGGGGTCTGTCCGGGCCGGTGGGGCCGGTGCTACGACCATCGTGCACTGGGGACTCGTCTCGGCCCCGTGTCAGTGTTTGAGTCATGGCCCGGTACTTGTTCGCCTCCCACGACGGCTTCGGCCTGGGACACGTGCGACGGAACACACTCGTGGCCCGGGCCATCCTCGCCCGGGAGCCCGACGCGGAGATCGTGGTCGTCACCGGACTGCCGATGCGCCCGTCCTGGCTGGGCGAGGGCGTCCGGGTGGTCCCGGTGCCGGCGCTGCTGAAGGACTCCGCGGGGTCGTACCGCAACCCCGGCATGTCCGTGCAGCAGGCGCTGGCCGCCCGCTCCGCCGCGTTCGCCGACGCCGTCGAGTCCGTCCGCCCGCACGTGGTCGTCGTGGACCGGCATCCGTACGGCACGGCCGGCGAGCTGAAGGCCGGCCTGCACGCCGCCCGCCGCAACGGCGCCGGCCTGGTGCTGGGCCTGCGCGACATCCTGGACCAGTCCTCGGCCGTCACGGCCGAGCTGGCCGGGGCCGGCTGGGACGGCGTCCCCGAGCTCTTCGACGAGGTCCTCGTCTACGGCGAGCGGATCCTCTGCGACCACGAGCGCGAGTACGGCCTGCCGGTCGCGCCCCGCTACACCGGCTGGGTCGTCGACCAGGCCGGTCCGCGCGAGCGCGAGCCCGGCCTGGTCGTGGTCAGCGCCGGCGGCGGTGGCGACGGCGCGGCGGTCTTCACGCTCGGTGGCGAGCTGGCCCGGCGGATGCCCGACGGCCGCTTCGTCGTCGTCGCCGGTCCGTACGCGACCCGCGACGTCGAGGCGAACGGCAACCTGACCGTGCTGCGGGACGCTCCCGGCTGCGCGGAACTCTTCTCCCGGGCGATCGGCGTGGTGCAGATGGCGGGGTACAACACGACGTTCGAGGCGCTCGCGGCCGGGCTGCGCCCGGTGCTGGTGCCGCGCCGCAACCCGCGCCGGGAGCAGGCGATCCGGGCCTCCCGGCTGACCGCGCTCGGCGTGGCCGACACGGTCGACGAGGGCGTACCGGCCGAAGAGGTCGACTGGCTGCTCGGCCGGTCCCGGCTGCTGCCCCCCGGCGCGCTGGACACGGCCGGGATCCGGCTGGACGGGGCCGAGCGGGCCGCCGCGGCGGTGTCCGCGCTGGCGGCGGTGGCAGCGCCATGATGACCACCATTCGCCGGCTCCGGCCGTACGCGGGGCCGTACCGGCGGGCGCTCGTCGTCGGCGGCATCCTGACGCTGGCCGAGGTCGTGCTGAGCCTGGCCCAGCCCTGGCCGCTGCGCTGGGTCGTGGACGGCGTGCTGCAGCCCAAGCACCCGGCGGCCCACCCGCAGCTGATCCTGGCCGGGGCCGCGCTGGCGCTGGTCGGGCTGGTGCTGCTGGCCGGCTTCGCCGACTACTGGGCCACCCGGCTGCTGTCCGCGTCCGGGCTGCACGTGGCCAACGACCTGCGGCTGGCCGTGCTGGCCCGGCTGCAGCGGCAGTCGCTGCGCTTCCACGGCACGCACCGGGTCGGCGACCTGACCGCCCGGGTGACCAGCGACGTCGCGTACACGCAGGACATGCTGGTGCAGATCCTGGCCACGCTGATCCCGTCGAGCGTGCTGGTCGTCGGCATGTTCGTGGTGATGCTGAGCCTGGACCCGGTCTTCACGGTGCTGGCGCTGCTGTCCACGCCCCCGCTGATCTGGGCCACCCAGCGCTCCCGCAAGCAGCTGCGGCAGGCCGCCCGCCGGGTCCGCAAGGCCGACGGCGCGCTCGCCTCCGCGGCGACCGAGGACCTGTCCGCGATCCACCTGGTGCAGGCGTTCGGGCTGGAGCACCACCGGCTGCGGCACTTCGCCGGGCTGTCCGAGACCAGCCTGACCGCCGGCGTCGAGTCGGTGCGGGTGCAGTCCCGGTTCGGCCCGCTGGTCGAGGTCGCCGGCGTGGTCTCGACCGCGGCGGTGCTCTGGTTCGGGGCCGAGCGGGTACTCACCGGGCACCTCAGCCTCGGCGTGCTGCTGGTCTTCATCACCTACCTCGGCTCGCTCTACAAGCCGGTCAAGTCGCTGACCAAGCTGTCCCAGGTGGTCAGCAAGGGGTCCGCGGCGCTGGAGCGGATCGGCGAGGTGATGGAGGCGCCGATCGACATCGTCGACGCGCCCGGCGCCGTCGCGATGCCGATCCGGGGCCAGGTCGAGTTCCGCAACGTGACGTTCTCCTACGGCCGGGAGCCGGTCCTGCGCGACCTCTCGCTGACCATCGAGGCCGGCCAGAACGTGGCCCTGGTCGGGCCGACCGGCGCCGGCAAGAGCACCATCGCGGCGCTGATCCCGCGGCTGGCCGACGTCAACGCCGGCCAGGTGCTGGTCGACGGCATCGACGTGCGGCGGCACCAGCTGGCGGCGCTGCGCGGCCAGATCGCGACGGTCCTGCAGGACACCGTGCTGCTGGACGGGACGCTGCGGGAGAACATCATCTGCGGCCACCCCGGCGCCCGGGACCGGGACGTCCGCCGGGCCGCGCGGCTCGCGCTGGTCGACGAGTTCGCCTCGCGGCTGCCGGACGGGCTCGACACCCACATCGGCGAGCGCGGCGCGAACCTCTCCGGCGGTCAGCGCCAGCGGGTCGCGATCGCCCGGGCGATCCTGCGCGACGCGCAGGTCATCATCCTGGACGAGCCGACCTCGGCCCTGGACGCCGGCTCCGAGGAGCTCCTGGTGGCCGCGCTGGACAACCTGCCGGCCGGGCGTACCAAGATCGTCATCGCGCACCGGCTGTCCACGGTGCGGGACGCCGACCGGATCTTCGTGCTGGAGCAGGGCCGGATCGTGGAGGCGGGTACGCACGCGCAGCTCGCCTCGTACGGCGGGCTCTACGCCAAGCTCACCCGGTTCCAGGCCGGGGACCAGCGGCTGGCCACCTCGGCCGGCTGACCCTGAAGAACTTCGCCCGGGGGTTGCCCGGGCGGGGAGGAAGACCCCTCCGGGGCGTTCGCGGCGGCTCTCGCGGATCCCGGCGGGTGCGTGGAGTGCTCGGCGCCGGGCCGCTCGTGGGGGCGGTCCGGCCCGTTCCACCAGGGTTGTCCGCCCCGGGGCGCCGTAACGCCCGGCGTGGCCGATGGAGCGGGAGCACCTCGGCAAGCCGACCCGACCGGTTGAGGGGCCGGTCGGGTCGGCTCTTCCCTCTGCCGCCCCGTGCGGCGTCCCCGCCGCCCCGGCCCGGGCGGCCCCGCCCGCCGGCCAAGAACGGCGACAAGCCCGCCCGCCAGGCCCGCGCCCCGGGTATCAGGTCGCCAAGGCCTGCGGGCCGAGGTCTCGTGCCTGGCCCTGGTGGCCGGCGCCTCGTTCCCGGACCTCAGGCCCGTGCCACGCGCGCGCCGCGCCGAGGGCCGCGCCCGTAGGGCGGCCGGGCGGACCTCACGATCAGGGCGTCGCAGGCCGGGACGGTCGGGCGGACGGGTCGTACAAAGAGAACGCCCCGCTCGGGCTGGGGCCTGGGCGGGGCGGTGGGAGGAGGGGGGTTACTGCTGGGGGAGGTGCTGGCGCGCCCAGAGCGCGGCCTGGACCCGGTCGGTGACGCCGATGCGCTGGAAGACCGAGGTGAGGTGCGCCTTGACGGTCCGCTCGGTGATCTCCAGCCGGCGGGCGATCTGCTTGTTCGCCAGGCCCTGGCCGACCAGCCCGAGCACCTCCCGCTCCCGCGGCGTCAGCTCGACCTCCTTGCGGCCCCGGCGGCGCTGCTCGATGAGCACCCGCCCGGCCCGCGGGTCCAGCGGCGCGTCCCCGGCGTACGCGACCCGGACGCCCTCGATGACGTCGTCGGGATCGCTGTGCTTGAGCAGGTAGCCGTGCGCGCCCGCGTTCAGCGCGTCCAGGATCTTGTTCTCGTCCCCGTACGAGGTGAGCACGACGATCCGGACCAGCGGCAGCTGGTCCACGATCTGCCGGGTGGCCGCGACGCCGTCCAGGGTCGGCATGCCGAGATCCATGAGGATCACGTCCGGCTGCTGGTCCTTGGCGAACTTCACCGCCAGCTCGCCGTCCGCGGCGGTCCCGATCACCTCGATGTCGGAGACCGTGGCGAACAGCTGCTCCAGCCCCTGCCGGACGATCGCGTGGTCGTCGACGATCAGCAGCCGGATCATGGCGTCGGCATCTCGAGTGCGAGCACGGTGCCCTTTCCAGGGGTAGAGGACAGGGTCAGGGACGCGCCCATGGTGGCGGCCAGGCCGCCGAGCGCGCGGAGTCCGAGGTGGCCGGGCCGTTGCGGCAGGTCCGGTCCGGGCAGGCCGCGGCCGTCGTCGGAGACCTCGAGGAAGACGGTCTCCTTCACGGCGTACACGGAGATGCTGACCCGCGCGGCGTCGGCGTGCGCGACGACGTTGCGGACGCCCTCCTGCGCGGCCCGGTAGATCAGCTGGACGGCGTCGAGGTCGAGGTCGTCGACCCGCGCGTCCACCCGCAGCGACGTCTCGATGCCGCGCGGCTCCAGCCGGGCCAGCAGGTCGGACAGCGCCGCCTCCAGACCCTCGTCGTAGAGGTTCGGCGGGTAGATCTCGACCAGCAGCGAGCGCAGCGAGCGGACCCCGTCCCGGACCCGGTCGGCGGCCTCGCGGACGCTCGCGGCGTCGGCGGGTGGTCGCCCCGGTTGCCGGGCGGCAGCGCCGAGCGAGAACGCGACCCCGGCCAGGTCCTGGACCACGCCGTCGTGCAGGTCGCCGGCGATGCGCCGGCGTTCCTCCTGGGTCGCCTCCAGCGCGTTGCGCAGCAGGTCCTCACGTTGATATTGCGTACGCCGGAGCCGCCGGGCCAGCGAGAGCACCAGCGGCACCTGCAGCAGTTCCAGCAGCAGCAGCGCGCCCAGGCTGAACGGCGCGAACCGGAGCCAGAGCTGGCGACCGGCCTCGGTGATCCCGGAGTACCGGAAGTACGCCTCGAACAGCAGCGTGCTGCCCTGCTTGGTCTTCACCGGCAGGTAGACCTCGAGCAGCTGGGTGGCCGGTTCCTCGAACCGGTTCTCCGGCTCGGACAGGTCCGACAGCTCGGCCTGGCTCTCCCCGGTCCGCAGCGCCGTCCGCTCGGACTCCTGCATGTTGAACTTGTTCCCGATGAGCCGGTTCTCGTCGGAGTAGAGGATGGTGCCGTCCGGGTCCCAGATCTTGACCCGGGTGAGCGAGCCGCGCAGCACCTGGCTCCGGACGATGTCGTCGACCTTCTGCCGGGCGACCGGGTCGTTGTGGATGAGGCCGTCGTCGAGCATGGGCTCGACCGCCGCGTGCGCGGTGAGCGTGGCGCGCCGGTTGGCATTGTCGATCGCGGTCCGGACGCCGAGTCCGCGACTGGCCCAGGCGGTGAACACCGCGATGACGACCAGCGCGATGAGCGCGGTGAGGAAATACCGCAGCATCAATCGGGAGAGCACGATCGGCTGGTCGAACACGGCTCCGCCGGGAAGCCGCAGCCGGCCCACCGACCTGCCCTTGTGTCCGGACCATCTCAACACCATCGCGACAACGCTGCCCGTCTGCTCGTGCCCTGCGGTCGTTTCCAGCGATCACGGCTCGTGTTCTCGGCCGGTTCATCGCGGATCCCACCATTACTGTGCCTGCTCCGGGCCCGTCGGACCCAGAATCCCCCTCGCTTTAGGGGGGTCTTAGCCGAGACTTATCCACATTCGCTCAGGCCTGCGAAGAACCCTTTTGCGCCCTGCAATAGTCACACGAGGGCTCCAGCCGATCACGTAAGGTGAGCGGACGCAACCGGCTGATCTTGGCTGCGGCCGGACGGTCGAGGCCGGCCCGCGGAACCGGCCGCGTACCCTCCGGGTCCCGCACCGATCGGAGGACGCGTGGAACCCGAGCAGATCGCCGAGGCCTTCTCCCGGCACCGCTTCGAGGAGACGTACGAGTTCCTGGCCGAGGACGTGCGCTGGGACAACCTCAACGGCCCGCAGCTGGCCGGCCGGGACGCGGTCATCGCCGCCTGCCGGCACTCGGCCGAGTACCTGGCCACGGCGACGACCACGTTCAGCCGGTTCCGGGCCGTCGTCGGCGCGGACACCGTGGTCGTGGACAGCGAGGCGACGTACGCGGGCGCCGACGGCGCCGCCCGGGTCGCCTCCTGCGACCTGTACGACTTCGCCGCCGGCCGCCTCGCCGCGATCACCTCGTACACGGTCGAACTGACCTCGTGAGGGTCGCCCCCGGCGTCGACCTGTACGTCGAGGACCTGGCCGGCCCGGAGCCGGCCCTGCTGGTCGTGCACGGCGGCCCGGACTGGGACCACACCTATCTGCTGGACCCGCTCGCGCGCCTCGCCGGCGAGCGCCGGGTGCTGCTGCCGGACCTGCGCGGCTGCGGGCGCTCGACCCGCGGCCTGCCGGTCGGGGCGTACTCCTGGCCGGCCGCGGCGGCGGACCTGCTGGCGCTGCTGGACGGGTACGGCCTGGCGCGGGTGGACGTGCTCGGGTTCTCCGTCGGCGGCGCGCTGGCCCAGCGGCTCGCGGCGGCCGCGCCGGACCGGGTCCGCCGGCTGGTGCTGGCCTCGGCCTCGATCGGACCGGCGGCGGACGCGTACGCGGGCTGGGCCGAGCGGGACCGGCGGCTGGCCGCGGCCCCGCCGATCGAGGCCGGGCTGACCGGCCCGGCCCTGGTCGAGGCCTGGGCCCGGTCGTCGGCGGCGCTGGACGTCTGGCGGCCGGAGCTGCTGCCGGACTACCGGCGGCGGCTGGACGCGATCCGGTGGTCGGGGGAGTGGCTGGCGCCGTACGAGGCCGGCCTGCTCGGTCCGGCCCGGCCGCACGACGCGCAGGCCCGGCTGGCGGCGACCGGCATCCCGGTCCTGCTGCTGCACGGGCGGCAGGACATGACCTTCCCGGTGTCCGTGACCGAGGCGGCCGCGGCCGGCGCCGCGACGATGACGGCCTGGGTGCTGGAGGACGCCGGGCACATGGCGCACGTCGACCAGCCCGAGCGGTGGCTCAGCGCGGTCCGGGGGTTCCTCGACGGACCTGTTCCGGGATCCGGTAGCGGGTGAGGGACCCGGACACCTCGCGGACCTTCTCGGCCGCCTCGGTCAGCGCGGCCGGGTCGTCGGCCCGGGCGGCCGCCATCGCCTCGCCGAGCACGACCGGGACCTGCCGGGCCGTGACCGTGTAGTCCTGCTTGGCCGTCCAGGCCAGCCGCAGCGCGAGCCGGGCCGCGTGCGAGCTCTGTGGCAGCGCGGCCGCGTACAGGTCCTCCAGGCGGTCCCGGTCGGCGTGACCGGAGGCGGCCTCCCGGGCGAAGTCGCCGACGAGGTAGGTGAGGTCGTCGTGGGCGGCCTGGGTGCGCTGCTCCGGGCTCGGCGCGCGCATCCGGAGCCGGACCAGCTCGACGACCCGCTCGCCCGAGGCGGCCACCGCGGTGGCAGCGGCGACCGCGGCGTCCCCGCTCGCGGCCCCGTCCTCGGTCGCCAGCCCGAGCGTGGCCAGCAACCCGACCGCGACCGTCCCCAACGACCGGTACGTCCCGCCCAGCAGCAGCCGCAGGTGCTGCAGCGACAGCGGCCGGTCGGCGCGGTGGCCGAGCACGTCCCGCAGCGCCCGGTGCAGCCGGCGCAGCCCGGTCTTGAGGTCCTCGAAGCCGTGCTCGAGGTCGTCGGCGTCGGCGTTCAGGCCGGCCAGCGCGCGCTCGACCCGCGCCGCCGCCTCGACCTGGGCCTGGCTGGGCTCGCGGCCGCGGGCCCGCAGCGTCGCCATCACGTCGACCGTCCGGGCGCCGGCGACCGCCCGCAGCCGGACCGCGAGGTCCCAGCGACGCTGCGAGAGCGCGTACTGCTCCAGCTGGTCGACCTGCTCGATGACGTCGCCGACGACCCCGCGGGCGGCGTCGACCGACTGCTCCAGCCGGTCCCGCAGCCGGTCCTCGTCCGGTTCCCGGCGGTCCTGTTCCTCGGCCTGCCGGGTGTCCTCCCGCAGCCGGTCGACCTCGGCCAGCACGGCCCGTACCCCGTCCTCCAGGGTGGCGCTGTGCCGCCAGACCGGAAGCCGCGTCGGATGCGCCGGCGCGGGTGGCGGGATCTCGTGCGGGGACCTCGGGGAAGGCTCGACCGACGCCGGATCGGCGTGGTGGGTCATCAGGTCCCCTCCCAGCCGTCCGGCTGACTAGTCACGGTCTGATCCATATCTCTTACACACTGTGATGGAAGACGCGCGACTGCGCCAGTGACCGTTTCGGTGACGCTCGGGCTCGCGCTCCGTGAGGTACGTTCCGTTCCCAGGCGCGCGGAGGTGTGCGATGGCCCGCCGGGTCGGTTACCGCGAGGCCGCGCTGATCCTGGCCGAGCGCGACCCGGTGCTGGCCCGGCTGGTGGCCGCGGCCGGCCCGCCGAAGATCCCGGTCGCCAAGGAACCACTGTTCGCGACGCTGGTCCGCTCGATCGTGTACCAGCAGCTGGCGACCGCGGCGGCCCGGGCCATCCACGGCCGGCTGATCGCCGCGCTGGGCGAGGACGTCAGCGCCGAGCGGGTGCTGGCGACGCCGCCGGAGACGCTGCGCGCGGCCGGGCTGTCCGGCCGGAAGGTCGAGTCGCTGCACGACCTGGCGACCAGGGTCCTGGACGGCACCGTGGTGCTGGAGCCGCGCCGGCTGGCCCGGCTCTCGGACGAGGAGATCACCGCCCGGCTGTCCACGGTCAAGGGCATCGGCAAGTGGTCGGCCGACATCTTCCTGATGTTCCGGCTGCGCCGGATGGACGTCTGGCCGACCGGGGACCTGGCGATCCGGCGCGGGTTCGGGCTGGCCTGGGAGATCCCGGAGCCGACGGAGAAGCAGCTGATCCCGCTGGGCGCGCCGTTCCGGCCGTACCGCAGCGTGCTGGCCTGGTACTGCTGGCGCTCGGCCCAGCTCCACGGCAGGGCCGCGGCCACCCGGCCGCAGAGCGCGGCCCAGGTCCTCTGACCGTTGTCCACAGACGTGAACCGGGCAGAGCCGCTGCGTTCCGTCGCGTACGGTCATAGCGCCGGGACCGTCGCGCACGGGACCGACCGCCCGGCCGGCAACGGCGCCGACCGGGGAACGACATTGCGGAGAGGCGCGGCCGATGAGCGGGCTGGCGGTGGGGGTCGTCCGGCAGGGCGAGGTCGGTGAACGGCGGGTCGGCCTCGTGCCCGAGAGCGCGGCCCGGCTGGCCGCCCTCGGGCTGGGCACGGTGGTCGAGACCGGCGCGGGCGCGGCCGCCTGGTTCCCGGACGCGGAGTACACGGCGGCCGGCGGGACGATCGTCGCCGCCCCGGCCCTGTACGAGCAGTCCGACGTCGTCGTCTGCCTCCGCCCGCCCGATCCGTCCTGGCTCCGCGAGGGGCAGCTGCTGGTGGGCTTGCTCCAGCCGCTGCTCGATCCCGACCGGGCCCGGCAGCTGGCGGAGGCCAAGGTCACCGCGATCAGCCTCGACGGCCTGCCCCGGACGCTGAGCCGGGCCCAGTCGATGGACGCGCTGTCCTCACAGGCCAACGTGGCCGGCTACAAGGCCGCGGTGCTCGCCGCCGACCTCTACGGCGGTTACTTCCCGATGCTCATGACCGCGGCCGGCACGGTCCGGCCGGCGACCGTGCTCGTGCTCGGCGCCGGCGTGGCCGGGCTGCAGGCGATCGGCACCGCCCGCCGGCTCGGCGCGGTCGTCACCGGCTACGACGTCCGCGAGGCGGCCCGGGCCGACATCGCCTCCACCGGTGCGACGGTGCTGAAGCTGGAGACCGAGGCCACCGGCGCCGGGGGATACGCGCGCTCGCTCACCGCCGAGGAGGCGGCCCGGCAGCAGGACGCGATGGCCGCCGCGGTGGCCCGCTTCGACGTCGTCATCACCACCGCCCAGGTCCCGGGCCGGACCCCGCCGGTGCTGGTCACGGCCGAGGCGCTGGCCGCGATGCACCCGGGCTCGGTCGTGGTCGACCTGGCCGCGAGCGACCTCGGCGGCAACGTGCTCGGCTCGCTGCCGGAGACCACGCTGGTCACCGACGCGGGCGTGACCGTGGTCGGGGCCGGCAACCTGGCCGCCGCGGTCCCCCGGGCGGCCTCCACGGCGTACGCGCGGAACGTCGTCGCCCTGCTCGCCCACCTGGTCAAGGACGGCCGGCCGGTGCTCGACCCGGCGGACGAGATCACCGCGGGCGTCCTGATCACCCACGACGGCGAGGTCGTGCACCCGGCCGTCCGCGAGCTGCTGAACGGAGCCACCGCATGAGCGAGCGCGAGGGCTGGCAGCGCGAGCGGGGAGCGACGAGGGCCGGTCGACCGGCGCTTACGCCTGTCGATCTGTCCGAGGAGTGGGTATGAGTCCGCTGTTGTTCGCCGACATCACCGTGTTCGTGCTCAGCCTGCTGGTCGGCTTCGAGGTGATCAGCAAGGTGCCGGCGACCCTGCACACGCCGCTGATGTCCGGGGCCAACGCGATCCACGGCGTCGTCCTGGTCGGCGTGATGCTGCTGGCCGCGACCGCGGACTCGCCGCTGGGCTACCTGCTGCTGTTCGTCGCCGCGGCGTTCGCGGCGATGAACGTGACCGGCGGCTACCTGGTCACCGACCGGATGCTGGAGATGTTCAAGGCGCGGCCCCGGGTGGGTGGCAGGTGAGCGGCCTGGACACCACCACCCACCTGCTCTACCTGCTGTCCGCGGTCTGCTTCGTGCTGGGTCTGCACCTGATGAACTCGCCGGCCTCGGCCCGGCGCGGCAACCAGGTCTCCGCCGCCGGCATGACGCTGGCGATCGTGACGACGGTCGTCGTGCTCGGGCACGACCGGTCCTCGACCGCGGTCGCGGTGCTGGTGCTGATCCTCGGCATCGCGGTCGGTGGGGTCGCCGGCGCGGTGACCGCCCGCCGGGTCGCGATGACCTCGATGCCGCAGCTGGTCAGCGTGCTCAACGCGGTCGGCGGCGGCGCGGCCGCGCTGATCGCGCTGGCCGACGCGATCAGGCACGACGGCTCGGTGCCGCTGGCCCAGCTGCCGGTCTCGACCACGCTGACCACCGCGCTGGACCTGCTCATCGGCGGGGTGACGTTCTCCGGCTCGGTCGTCGCCGCGGGCAAGCTGGCCGGCCGGATCCCGGGCCGCCCGATCGTGCTGCGCGGCGGCCACTGGATGAACCTGGCCCTGTTCGTGATCGCGCTGGTCGGCGGGGGCATCTACACGGCCGGGCACGGCGGCGTGCCGGTGCTGGTCGTGGTCGTGCTGGCGGCGCTGGCGCTGGGCGTCCTCGGGACGCTGCCGATCGGCGGCGCCGACATGCCGGTCGTCATCTCGCTGCTCAACGCCTGCACCGGCACGGCGGTGGCGATGGCCGGCTTCGTGCTCGACAGCGCCCCGCTGATCATCGCGGGTGCGCTGGTCGGCGCGGCCGGCGGCATCCTGACCAAGCTGATGGCCGACGCGATGAACCGCTCCCTGGTGAGCATCGTGGCCGGCGGGTTCGGCACCGGCGACGACGCCGCCCCGATCGCGGCGCCCAGTGGCGGCAGCGTGCGCGAGGTGACCCCGGACGACGCCGCGCTGCAACTGGCGTACGCGCAGAAGGTCGTGATCGTCCCCGGGTACGGCCTGGCCGCGGCCCAGGCCCAGCACGAGCTGGTCGCGCTGGCGCACACCCTGGACGAGCACGGGGTCGACGTCAGCTACGGCATCCACCCGGTCGCCGGCCGGATGCCGGGGCACATGAACGTGCTGCTGTCCGAGGCGAACGCGCCGTACACCCAGCTCAAGGACCTGGACGAGATCAACCGGGTCTTCCCGACCACCGACGTGGTGCTGGTCGTCGGCGCGAACGACGTCACCAACCCGGCCGCCCGCCGGCCCGGCAACGCCGTCTCGGGCATGCCGATCCTCGACGTCGACCTGGCCCGCTCGGTCATCGTGATCAAGCGCTCGCTGGCCAGCGGGTACGCCGGCATGGACAACGAGCTCTACACGAACCCGCGCTGCGCGATGCTCTTCGGCGACGCCAAGTCCGTCCTGGCCGGCCTGTCCACCGCTCTGACCGCGTACGTCGGCTGAGGACCCCGGTCGCGCCGGCAAGGGTCCGGTGTGCGACGGTTCGGTGCATGAGTGTGTCGTCTGGGCGAACCGAGGTGGCCGAGCTCGCGGAGCGCGCCTGGACCGCGTCGATGGCGGCCGAGCCGCTGAACGGCACGGTCCTCGGCGACTCGCACTGCGACGGCCGGCTGGCCGACAACAGCCCGGAAGGGCGGGCCGCGGTGGTCCGCGACTTCCGGGAGATCGGCCGCCGGGCCCACGCCCTGCCCGCGGACGAGCTGGACGACACCGACCGGACGACCCGGGCCGCCCTGCTCGGGTTCGTCGAGACCGAGCTGGCCCTGCAGATCCCGGAGTACGCGCCCTGGAGCGTCGACCCGATGGCCGGCCCGGCCGTGTCGCTGCCGAACGCGAGCGAGCTCCAGCCGGTCGGCACGGCCGAGCAGCGGGAGCGCGCGCTGCGGCGCTGGCGGGAGATGAGCGGCTACCTCGACCGGTACACGGCCGGCCTGCGCTCGGCGCGGACCGGCGGCCAGGTCGCCGCGGCCGTGCTGGTCCGGAGGGTGCTCGGTCAGCTCGACGACCTGCTGGCCCAGCCGGTCGAGCACGGCCCGCTGGCGGAGCCGGCCCGCGCGGCCGAGGGTCCCGGCGCCCCGGAGTTCGCCGCCGAGCTGGAAGAGCTGCTGACCGGTGCGATCCGGCCGGCCTACGCGCGACTGCGGACCGTGCTGGCCGAGGAGATCCTGCCGGTGGCCCGGCCGGACGACCGGGCCGGCCTCTGCCACCTGCCCGGCGGCGACGAGCTCTACCGGCAGGCGATCCGCGGCTTCGTCACCCTCGACCTGAGCCCGGAGGAGGTGCACGAGACCGGGCTGGCCGCCGTGCGGGACAGCGACCGGGAGCTGACCGAGCTCGGCCGGCAGGTGCTCGGCACCCCCGACCTCGCCGCCACCCTGCGGCGGCTGCGGACCGGCGACGGCCTGCGCTACACCGGCAAGGCCGAGATCCTGGCCGTGGCCCGGGCTGCGGTGGACCGGGCCGAGGAGGTCGTCCCGGACTGGTTCGGGCTGCGCCACTGCGGCCCCTGCGACGTCCGGGCGGTGCCTCCGCACGAGGAGCAGAACGCGCCGTTCGCCTACTACCAGTGGCCCGCGGCCGACGGCAGCCGGCCCGGGATCTACTACGTCAACACCTACCGTCCCGAGAGCCGGGCCACGTACGAGTCGGTGCCGACCGCCTGCCACGAGGCCGTGCCCGGCCACCACCTGCAGCTCTCGGTGGCGCAGCGGCTGCAGGGGCTGCCGGCCTTCCGCCGGCTGGTCCCGGTCCCGGCGTACGCGGAGGGCTGGGGTCTCTACGCCGAGACCCTGGGCGAGGAGATGGGCCTCTACCGCAGCGACCTGGACCGGCTCGGCGCCCGTTCCAACGACGCCCTGCGCTGCTGCCGGCTGGTCGTGGACACCGGCCTGCACGCCCTCGGCTGGACCCGGCAGCGGGCCATCGACTTCGTGGTCGAGCACAGCGCGTTCCCGGCGGAGCGGGCCGCGAGCGAGATCGACCGGTACCTGGCCTGGCCCGGGCAGGCGCTGTCCTACAAGCTCGGGCAGCTGGAGCTGCTGCGGCTGCGGGCGGAGGCGCGGTCCCGCCTCGGCCCGGACTTCGGCATCCGCCGCTTCCACGACGCCGTCCTCGGCGCCGGCTCCCTCCCGCTCGGCGCCCTCCGCGAGGTCGTCACCGCCTAATCGGCCCGGTCAGGGTCGGCCCCGTCGGGGTCGGCCCGGTCGAGGTGGCGGTGCAGGAGGGCCTGCTGCACCGCGGTGCAGGCGTTGTTGGCCAGCCAGTAGAGCAGGATCACGACCGGGAACGCGAAGAGGACGCCGCCGATCAGGGCGCTCGCCGGGAGCACGTACAGGGTGAGGCGGCCGACCAGGGCGGACCGGGAGTCCGCCGGCGGCGTGCGGCGCAGCGCGTGCCGGCCGGTCAGGTAGGTGGCCAGCGCGGCCAGCGCCGCCAGCGGGATCGCGACCGCGGCGACCTGCCAGCGGTCCACGCCGTACGCGGCCAGCTGCGCCGCCGGCATCCGGACGTACGCGGCCAGCGGTGCGGCGGACAACCGGGCGTGCCGGAACGAGTCGACGTCGGCGGCGCCGAAGACGTAGTCGGTGCCGCCGGCGGTGAAGCCGTGCAGCACGTGCAGCAGGCCGAGGAAGACCGGGATCTGGGCCAGCGCGGGCAGACAGCCGCCGAGCGGGCTGACCCCCTGCTCGCGCTGGAGCTGCTGCAGCGCGACCGCGAACGCCTGCCGGTCGCCGGCGTGCCGCGTCCGCAGCGCGCTGATCTGCGGTTGCAGGGCGGCCATGGCCCGGCCGGAGCGCAGCTGGGCCCGGGCCAGCGGGACGAGCAGGACCCGCAGGGTGAGCACGAGCAAGACCACGGCCAGCGCCCAGGAGGCGCCGCCGCCCGGGTCGAGCACGGTGCCGGCGAGCCGGTACCAGAACCAGAGGATCGCGGAGACGGGATAGGAGACGAGGGCGTACAGGGGTGCGAGCACGGCGGAGCTCCGTCCGGGACGAGCGGGAAGGGGACGGTGCCGACGCGCCTGGGATCAGGCGGTCAGCGGGCCCCGGGACGGTGCTCGCGGACGCGGCCGGCCGGCCGCGTCGGGATCGCGCTGCGGGTCGGTCGCGGTGTCGGCGGACCGGGCCCGCAGGACCGGGCCGGCCACCGTACGGGTGGCGAACGCCGGCGCGGCGCCGAGCAGCCGGACGAGGACCACGGCGGCGACGGCCGTGGCGACGCCGGCCAGGACGGCCGTGGGCTCGGTGTGCAGCGCGAGCAGGCCGAGCAGCCAGGCCACGCCGCCGAAGCGGACGAGGACAGCGAGCCGGCCCATGCCCGGACGTTATCCCGGTACGGCTTACCGGGGGAGGATCGGCGGGTGCGGATCGCTCCCGACGGCAGCCCGGTGGAGCTGTACGCCCGGCTGCCCGAGCGCGGCGCCGATGCCGCCCTGGTGCACCGGCTGCTGCCCCCGGGCGGGGACGTGCTCGACCTCGGCGTGGGCACCGGCCGGCTGGCCGAGCCGCTGGCCCGCCTCGGCCACCCGGTCACCGGCGTGGACAACGAGCCGGGGATGCTGGCGGCGCTGCGGGCCGCGACCGGCGTCGAGGCCGACGTGACCACCGCGGAGCTCGGCCACCGGTACGCCGCCGTGCTGCTGATGAGCCACTTCGTGGACACCGCGGACGAGGATCTCGTGGCCGCCGTGCTGGCCACCGCCGCCCGGCACGTCCGGCCCGACGGCTTCGTCCTGGTCGAGCGGCACCGGCCGGGCTGGGCCGGCACCGCCACGGACTCCGACGTCACCGCCGGCGGCGTCCGCTACGTGCTGACCGACCTGGTCCGTACCGGCGACGTCCTCACCGCCACGATCCGGTACGAGTTCGCCGGGCTCAGCGCGCAGCAGCGGTTCAGCGTCCGCGACGTCGACGACGCCCGCCTGGACGTGCTGGCCGCGGCCGCCGGACTCCGCGTCGACTCGGTCCAGAACGCCGCCGCCACCCTCGTCCTCCTCCGCCCCGCGTAGCGGGGCCTGGCCTGCCGGGCCGGAGGTCGGGCAACATCCAGGGCATGACCCTCGCGCACGCGCATCCCGCCACCGGCACCGACGCCGCGCTGCAGGCGGTCGAGGAGCGGGTGCTCTGGCTGGCGACCGCGATCGTCGACCACGCCAACCGGGTCCGGGAGACCCCGGGCGGCCTGAAGGTCGGCGGCCACCAGGCCTCCAGCGCCTCGATGGTGACGATCATGACCTCGCTCTGGCTGGAGCAGCTGCGGGCCGAGGACCGGGTCTCGGTCAAGCCGCACGCCTCGCCCGTCCTGCACGCGCTGGAGTACCTGCTCGGCGACCTCGACCCGGCGTACCTGACCACGCTGCGGGAGTTCGGCGGGCTGCAGAGCTACCCGAGCCGGCTCAAGGACCCGGTCCCGGCCGACTACTCGACGGGCTCGGTCGGGATCGGGGCGACCGCGCCGATCTGGGGCGCGCTCGCCCGCCGGTACGTCGGCGGCCACTTCGGCGCGGGCGGGACCGGTCGGCAGTGGTCGCTGGTCGGCGACGCCGAGCTGGACGAGGGCGCGGTCTGGGAGGCCGTACTGGACCCGATGGTGGCCGAGCTGGGCGAGGTCGTCTGGGTCGTCGACCTCAACCGGCAGTCGCTGGACCGGGTCGTGCCGACGATGGGCGGCACCCGGCTGCAGGGCCTGTTCGCGGCGGCGGGCTGGCAGGTGCTCACGGTCAAGTACGGCCGGCTGCTGGAGGAGCTGTTCGGCCGGCCCGGCGGCGTCGCGCTGCGGCAGCGCATCGACGAGATGTCGAACGCGGAGTACCAGCGGACGCTGCGCCGCGACCCGGCCGCGCTGCGGACCGTGCTGCCCGGCGACGGTGAGCACGCGGACGAGATCGGCGGCCTCATCGCCGACGTGCCCGACGACCAGCTGGCCGCGGCCGTCCGCAACCTCGGCGGGCACGACCTCGGCGCGCTGCGGGAGGCGTACGGGAAGATCGACGACAGCCGTCCGACCGTCATGCTGGCGTACACGCTGAAGGGGTACGGGCTGTCCATCGAGGGGCACCCGCAGAACCACTCCGCCCTGCTCACCGAGGACCAGCTGAAGTCCCTCGCCCTGCGGCTCGGGCTCGACCCGGCCGACCCCTGGGCGGCGTTCGGTGACGGCAGCCCGCCGGCGCAGCTGCTGGCCGCGGCCGCGGACCGGCTGCGCCGCCCGGCGGTGTCCACTGTGGACGCACCGGCGGTGCCGGCGGACCTGGGCCGGACCCCGCACGGGACCGCGACCACCCAGGCCGCGCTGGGCCGGACCCTGCTCGACCTCAACCGGGCCGCGCCGGCCGTGGGGGAGCGGGTCGTCACGGTCAGCCCGGACGTCAGCTCCTCGACCAACCTCGGCGGCTGGGTCAACAAGGTCGGCGTCTGGTCGCACGGCGACCGGCGGGACTGGTTCGCCGACGACCCGGAGACGATCCTGCACTGGCGGGAGAACGCCGGCGGCCAGCACGTCGAGCTCGGCATCGCCGAGACCAGCCTGGTCGGCCTCATCGGCGAGCTCGGCGCGACCTGGAGCCGGTGGGGGCAGCCGCTGCTGCCGATCGGCGTGCTCTACGACCCGTTCGTGGAGCGGGCGCTGGAGCCCTGGTCGTTCGGGATCTACGCCGGCGGGCAGTCGATCCTGGTCGGCACGCCGTCCGGGGTCACGCTCGCGCCCGAGGGCGGCGCCCACCAGTCGATCAAGACCCCCTCGATCGGCCTGGAGCAACCCGGCTGCACGAGCTGGGAGCCGGCGTTCGCGCTGGACACCGAGTGGTGCCTGCTGGCCGCGCTGGCGCAGCTCGGGAAGCCGGCCGGCTCCTCGGCGTACCTGCGGCTCTCGACCCGGCCGGTGGACCAGACGCTGGCCGCGGTGCCGGCCGACCCGGCGGCCCGGGAGCGGCGGCGCAAGCAGGTCGTGGCCGGGGCGTACCCGTTGCGGCGGGTGCCGGAGCCGGCGGTCACGCTGGTGGCGATGGGCGCGGTGGTGCCGGAGGTGCTGGCCGCGGCCGACCGGCTGGCCGGCCTCGGTCTGGCCGCGGACGTGGTCTGCGTGACCAGCCCGGACCTGCTGTTCCGGGCGACCCAGGCCCGGCGCGGGCTGGACGAGGCGTCGAGCTGGGTGCTGGACAGCGTGTTCCCGGCCGGCCGGGCGACGCCGCTGGTCACCGTGCTGGACGGGCACCCGCACACGCTGTCGTTCCTGGCCGGGATCTGGGCCGCGCCGGCGACCCACCTCGGGGTGACCGCGTTCGGGCAGAGCGGCGACCTGCCCAGCGTCTACCGCTACCACGGGCTCGACACCGACTCGATCCTCGGCGCGACCCTGGACCTGGTGGACTAGCGCTTGTTCTTCAGGCCGAGGACGATCTCGGCCGCGCCGACGAGGGCGAACAGCACGGCGTAGACGGCGCTGCCCCGGACGGCCCAGCCGGCCCCGATGGCCAGCAGCACCACCCCGAAGGCGACGGTGAGCCACCAGTTCCGCTCCGCGAACGACGGCGGCCGAGGCGACTTCAGCATGCGACCTGTCTACCCGACCGGCCGGATCGGCGGCCCCGGCGGCCGGCCGGGCGGGTGGGCCGGCGGTCAGCCGGGGCGGCGGAGTTCGATGCTGCCGCCGGTGCGGACGGCGCCGAGCCCGGCGAGCAGGGTCTGGGACGCGGCGTTGGTGACGTCCGCCTCCGTGGTGACCTGCTCGACCCCGCGCTCGGCCAGCACCCCGAAGGCCTGCCCGAGCAGCGCCCGGGCGATCCCACGCCGCCGGTGCCAGCGCAGCACCGCGATCAGCCCCAGCCGCGGCACCCGCGCCGCGCGCCACATCCGGACCAGCCCGGCGTACTCGTCGCCGGCCATCGCGACCAGGTAGATCTCCGGGTCGAAGTGCGGCCCGAACGTGTACTCCCGGAACTCGGCCGACTCGTTCAGCCACCCGTCCGTCCCCGGTACGTCCTGGCGCAGCCGGTCGTCGAGCCGGGCCAGCCGGTCGGACTCCTTCTCGTCCGCCGGCACGATCCGGATCCCGTCCGGGACCGGCCCGGCGGTGGCGGCCGCCGCGGCCGCGACCGGCAGGACGAACTCGTCCTCCCGGCGGTGCACCCCGAACCCGGCCCGCTCCAGCAGCGTGAGCTGGCCGGCGTCGTTCTCGTCGGTACTGCTGTGGAGCTCGCCCGGCACGTCCGCGATCACCGCGTCGAGCAGCGCCGCGGTCACGTCCTCCTGCCAGGCGTCCGCGCCGACGAACGCGCGGTCGTCCGGTCGCCGGCGCAGGTACGCCCGGCCGACGACGACGTCGTCCTCCAGCGCGTGCCAGTCCCGGTTCGGCACCACCCGTACGATCTCCATCCTCCCCAACCTAGGCCTCCTGGCCAGCGGTTTGCCGGAGGATCGACGGCGCCGCGCCCGCCGCGGTCCACTGTGGACGATGCCCGCAAGGTGTGGATCGGGCGTCGAGCGTGTAGAACGCCCTCATGGACTACCGGACCCTGGGCCACAGCGGCTGTGCCGTCTCCAGCCTCTGCCTCGGCACGATGACCTTCGGCACCGAGACGGACGAGGCCGGCTCGCACGAGCAGCTCGACGTCTTCGCCGCCGCCGGCGGCACCTTCGTGGACACCGCCGACGTCTACTCCGGCGGCGTCTCGGAGGAGATCATCGGCCGCTGGTTCGCCGCGCGTCCGGCCGACGTGACCGACCGGGTGGTGCTGGCGACCAAGGGCCGCTTCGGCCCGGCCGGCGACCCCAACGCGGAGGGCGCGAGCGCCCGGCACCTGACCCGGGCGCTGGAGGCCTCGCTGCGCCGGCTCGCCCTGGACCGGGTCGACCTCTACCAGGTCCACGCGTACGACCCGGTGACGCCGCTGGAGGAGACGCTGCGGACGCTGGACGGCTTCGTCCGCGCCGGCAAGGTCGGCTACTACGGGTTCTCCAACTACACCGGCTGGCAGCTGACCAAGGCCGTGCAGCTGGCCCGGCAGCTCGGCCTGCACGGGCCGGTGACGCTGCAGCCGCAGTACAGCCTGATCGTGCGCGAGGTCGAGTGGGAGATCGTGCCGGCCGCGCTCGACGCCGGGCTGGGACTGCTGCCCTGGAGCCCGCTCGGCGGCGGCTGGCTGTCCGGGAAGTACCGGCGGGACCAGCGGCCGACCGGGGACAGCCGGCTCGGCGACGACCCGGAGCGCGGCATGGAGGCCTGGGAGCGGCGGGGCTCCGACCGCACCTGGCGGATCATCGACGCGGTCCAGGGCGTGGCGGAGGCCCGCGGCGTGTCGATGGCCGAGGTCGCGCTGGCCTGGGTCACCGACCGGCCCGCGGTGACCGCGACGATCCTCGGCGCCCGCACGACCGGGCAGCTGAGGACCAACCTCAGCGCCGCCGGCCTGCACCTGAGCGCGCAGGAGACCGCGGACCTGGACCGGGCCAGCGACCTGGCCGCGGCCGACTACCCGTACGGGGAACTGGGGATCGACCAGCGCGATCGTAGGCTCGGCTCATGACGGACGAGCGGTACGAGGTGACCCGGCTGATCGAGGCCCCGGCGGCGAAGATCTTCGCCGTGCTGAGCGATCCGAAGGGGCATGTCCGCATCGACGCCTCCGGGATGCTGCAGTCGGCCGAGGGCGCGCCGGTGACCAAGGTCGGCGACACCTTCACCGTGCACATGGACCGGGAGGCGCTCGGCGACCTGCCGATGGGGAAGTACACCGTGCAGATCCACATCACGCGGTTCGAGCCGGACGCGGTGATCGAGTGGACCGTGACCGGGACCCGCAACCCGCCGATCAACCAGTTCTACGGCTACGAGCTCTCGCCGAGCGGCACCGGTACGACGGTCACGTCGTACTACGACTGGAGCCGGATCGAGCCGCGGTACCGCGAGATCATCGGCTTCCCGGTCATCGCCGACTCCACCCTCAAGGCCACCCTCGGGATCCTCGCCCGCACCGTCGAGTAGACGATCGCCACGTCCCGATCACACACCACCGCCCCGGAGATCGCGCCCGGATTTCGGCTACCCCAGCTGGTCGCGGCGGCGGGTCAGGGCGGCGGTCTCGGCCGTGTTGCCCGCCAGCTCGATCGCTCTGTCGTACGCCGCGCGCGCCTGCGCACCGCGGGCCAGCCGCCGCAGCAGCTCGGCGCGGGTCGCGTGGTAGGCGTGATAGCCGGCCAACCCGTCCCCGAGACGGTCGACGGCCGCCAGCGCCACCTCCGGGCCGTCCAGCTCGGCGACCGCGATGGCCCGGTTGAGGGCGACGATCGGCGAGGGGTCGAGGCGGACGAGCTGGTCGTAGAGGGCGACGACCTGCGACCAGTCGGTGTCGCGTATGTCCGGCGCGGAGGTGTGCACGGCGTTGATCGCGGCCAGGATCTGGTAGCGGCCCGGAGCCACCCCGGTGGCCAGGCGCTCGCGTACGAGCCGGTGACCTTCGGCGACCAGCGCCGTGTCCCAGGCGGCACGGTCCTGCTCGTCGAGGGTGACCAGCTCGCCGCCGGCCGAGACCCGGGCCGTGCGGCGGGCCTCGGTGAGCAGCATCAACGCCAGCAACCCGGCCACCTCACCGTCCGCCGGCATGAGCACACGGATCAGGCGGGTGAGCCGGATCGCCTCGGCGGTCAGGTCGTGCCGGACGGGATCGGTGTCCGGGCCGGTCGCCAGGTAGCCCTCGTTGAAGACGAGGAAGAGGACGGCGAGTACGCCGGACACGCGGGCCGGGAGATCCTCCGCGGACGGCACCCGGTAGGGGATGCCCGCCTCCTTGATCTTGGTCTTCGCGCGGGTGATCCGCCGGCCCATGGCGCTCTCCTGCACCAGGAAGGCCCGGGCGATCTCGGGCAGGGTCAGTCCGCCGACCAGGCGCAGCGTCAGCGCCACCCGGGTCTCCATCGCGAGCGCCGGGTGACAGCAGGTGAAGATCAGCCGGAGCCGGTCGTCGTCGATGGCGCCGAGGGGCTCGGGCGGGTCGTCGTCGAACATCCGCTGCGCCTCCTTGTGCTTGTCGCCGCGCCTGGTCTCGCGCCGGATCCGGTCGATCGCCTTGCGGTTGGCGGTGGTGGTCAGCCAGGCGCCGGGGTTGGGGGGTACGCCGTCGGCCGGCCACCGCTCGACGGCGGTCGCGAACGCCTCGGCCGCCGCCTCCTCGGCGATGTCGAGGTCACCGAAGCGCCTGGCGAGGGCGGCGACCACCCGGGCCCACTCCTCGCGGTGGGTCCGGGTGACCGCCTCTCGGACGTCGACCCCGGTCACAGGAACGGGCGCACCTCGACCTTCCGGTTGCAGGCTTTCGACCCCTCGGTCGCGAGCGTGAGCGCCACGTCGAGGTCGGCGGCCTCGATGATCCAGAAACCGATGAGGTACTCCTTCGACTCCACGAAGGGCCCGTCGGTGACCAGCGCCTCGCCACCACCCCGGTTGTCGATGACGGTGGCCGAGCCGGGCGCCGCGAGGCCGCCGGCGAAGACCCAGTGGCGCTCGGCCTGGAGCCGGTCGTTGTACACGTCGATGGCGGCCATCTCCTCCGGGGTGGCGAGGCCGGCCGTGTCCTGTATCACGGAAACCAGGTACTGCATCTGAAGATCATCTCCTGTGGTTCGGGACGCCCCTCGTGGGCGGCGCTCACCCCTCCCACGAACGCCTCTGCGCTGATCCGACACCGCGTACTGATTTCCTCCGAGGATTCTCCCTGTCCTGCGTCAAGCAATTGGCAGGGTCGGCTTGTGTCGCAAGCGGATCCACTATCGGGCGCGGCGAACCGCAGCCGGAGTTCGACCTCAGCCTGCGCGAAGGCCGAACTCGTTGCTGTCCGGGTCGGCCAGCTCGACGCCGTCAGACAGGTCGCGAAGACGGGTCGCGCCGAGCGAGACAAGTCGGTTGGCCTCGCCGGTGGGATCAGCGGTGACCAGATCGAAGCGCTGTCGGTTCCTTTGGTACGTGCGACCGCCCCAGGCGTCCCAGGAGATCTTGGTGCCGCCGAGCGGCGACTGGACCGCCGTCTGCTCGTTCTGGTCCCACACGAGCGGCCAGCCCAGCGCGTCCCGCCAGAACAGGCCGACCGGCCGGGTCCCGTCACAGGTCACCTCGCCGAGATAGCCGGTGCCGGCCAGGTACTTGTTGCCGGGCTCGATGACGCACAGTTCGTTGCCGCCCGGGTCAGCCAGTACGACGTGGCGGTCTTCAGGGCCCACGTCAATCTGACGGCCACCCAGGCGCAGCGCCGTCTCGACGGTGCGCTGCTGCTGCTCGATGCTGCTGCTGGTCAGGTGCAGGTGCAGCCGCCGTGGGCCGAGCTGCTCGGTGTCGGAGCTGACGAAGCGGAGTCCGACCTGCGTCCTGTCACCCGGTACCACAGCGCCGCGCGCCTCTGGGGCGACCTCCCGGTCGAGCAGCCCGGCCCAGAAGGCTGCGACCGCGGCCGGGTCGGCCACGTCGAAGGTCACCGCTTCCAGTCGAAGCGACACGCCCGGACTCTAGGACGGCCTCGCGGTCTTGGCTACCGGCTTAGTCAGGAGCAACTACCTCGCGGCTCAGCCCGAAGACTCTGCCGGAAAGTCTGACGCACGCCATCTCTGGTCGTTCGAACGTGTGTTCGATACAGTCCGGCGCATGCCGCGCGGGCCGACCATCCTGCATGCGGACCTGGACGCGTTCTACGCGTCGGTCGAGCAACTGCTCGACCCGACCCTGCGCGGGCGGCCGATCGCGGTCGGCGGCGGGCCCCGCGGCGGCGTGGTGCTGGCCGCGTCGTACGAGGCCAAGGCGTTCGGGGTGCACGGCGGGATGGGCGGGCGGCAGGCCCAGGGGCTGTGCCCGGGGCTGCTGTTCGTCCGCGGCCACTTCACCGAGTACCAGCGGCTGGCCGACGACGTCATGGACATCCTGCGCGGGGTCACGCCGGTGGTGGAGCGGATCTCGATCGACGAGGCGTTCCTGGACGTCTCCGGCTCGACCCACCTGTTCGGGTCGCCGGCCGTGATCGGCGCCCGGCTGCGGGCCCGGGTCAAGCACGAGGTCGGGCTGCCGATCTCGATCGGCGCGGCCCGGACCAAGCACCTGGCCAAGGTCGCCTCCCAGGTCGCCAAGCCGGACAACCTCGTCGTGGTCGAGCCCGACCGGGAGCGCGAGTTCCTGGACCCGCTGCCGGTCACGCTGATGTGGGGCGTCGGCCCGGTCGCGCAGCGGCGGCTGGCCGAGCGCGGCATCTACACCATCGGCGAGCTGGCCCGGACACCGTCGCGGGCGCTGGAGTCGCTGCTGGGCGAGGCCGCCGGCAGCAAGCTGGCGGCGCTGTCGGTGAACGAGGACCCACGCCGGATCGCCTCGTCCGGGCGGGCCAAGTCGGTCGGCGCCCAGTCCGCGCTCGGCCGCTGCCGGCCCACCCGGGAGCTGGTCCGGGAGGTGCTCTGCCACCTGGCCGACCGGGTCGCCGGGCGGCTGCGGGCCAAGAGCCGCGCCGGCCGTACGGTGACGGTCCGGGTCCGGTTCGCCGGGATGCGCTCGGTGACCCGCTCGCTGACCCTCGACGGCCCGATCGCGGCCACGCTCACGCTGACCGAGGTGGCCGAGCAGCTGGTCTGGCAGGCGATC
Organism: Mycobacteriales bacterium; assembly: GCA_035995165.1. Lineage (NCBI taxonomy): Bacteria > Bacillati > Actinomycetota > Actinomycetes > Mycobacteriales > Mycobacteriales bacterium. Next base: position 25,509 of record DASYKU010000098.1, on the reverse strand, counting down.
TCGGACCAGACCGCGGAGGCGGTCGAGATCAGCCTGCTGGCGATCTCGGTGTCGAACCTGACCGTGCAGCACTCGATCCAGCTGGAGCTGGACATCCCACCGGACGACCCGCGGCATCCCGGCTCGCCGATCGGGTCGGCCCGGTGGGCGCTGGACACCTCGATGGACGCGGTCCGGGTCCGGTTCGGGCGGGACGCGGTGGGCTACCTGCCGGCCCGGGCCCGCTCGCGCGGGGTGCCGGACGAGTTCCGGGAGCTCGCCGAGCACGAGGTCTGAGCCCGCGGGCGGGCTCGGTGGCAGACTGGGCGGCGTGGAGGACGAGGACCCGGCCTGCGCGGTCGCCCATGGCAGCACCGACGCCGACGCGATCGCGCACGGCAGCGCCCCGGCACCGGTCGACGGCCGCACCCTGGTCGCGGTCTTCGCCGGCCCGGTCGCCCGCAGCCTGCTGCACTTCGCGCGTGACACCGGCTTCCGGACCGTGCTCCTGGAACCGTCGCCGGACCGCGTCGGCGACCAGGACCGTACGGTCGCGGACGAGGTCGTGACCGGCGCGAAGGCCTCGCTGCTGCACGCGGACGCCGACGTCGTCGTCACCGACCACCACCGGCCCGAGCTGGGGGAGATGCTCCGCGACGTGCTGGCCGAGACGCCCCGCTGGGTCGGCGTGATGGGCAACGCCCGGCACCGGGGCCCGCACGTGGAGATGCTGACCGAGCTCGGCGTCCCGGCTGCGGACATCGCGCGGGTGCACCGCCCGATCGGGCTGAACATCGGCTCCCGGACGCCGCCGGAGATCGCGCTGTCGACGCTGGCGGGGCTGCTCGCGGACCGCAACGGGCGGCCCGGCGGGTTCGACTTCCCGGATCCGTCGGCGGAGTCCCGGCCGCGCTGATTTCCCTTGTCGGAGAGGGAAACCGATACCGGCGTCAGCTTTGCCGGGATCTGCCGGGATCACCTACCGTGCACGTGTGAGCGGTGAGCACGGGCATGCGCACGCGCGTGGATCCGCCGGCGGGCGACACCGCCGGCCGCTCGCCGTTGCCTTCGGCCTGACGTTCGCGTACATGATCGTCGAGCTGGTCGCGGGCATCGTGACCGGATCGCTGGCGCTGCTGTCCGACGCCGCGCACATGGGGACGGACGTGCTCGGCCTGGGCATGGCGCTGGCCGCGATCACGCTGGCGTCCCGGCCGGCGCCGTCGCACCGGACCTGGGGGGCGTACCGGCTGGAGGTGCTGGCGGCGCTGGCCAACGGGCTGCTGCTGTTCGGCGTGGCCGGGTACGTGCTGTTCGAGGCGTACCGGCGGTTCACCGGGCCGCCCGAGATCCCGGGCACGCCGCTGCTGGTCGTGGCCACGCTCGGCCTGGTCGTCAACCTGGTCAGCGTCCGGCTGCTGATGGCCGGGTCGAAGGAGAGCCTCAACGTCCGCGGCGCGTATCTGGAGGTCTTCGCCGACCTGCTCGGCTCGATCGGCGTGATCGTGGCCGCCGTGGTGCTGCTGACGACAGGCTGGGCGTACGTCGACCCGATCGTCGGTGCCGGCATCGGGCTGTTCATCCTGCCGCGGACCTGGCAGCTGATGGGGCGGGCGGTCCGGATCCTCATGGAGGCGGCGCCGCGCGGGGTCGACGTGGACGACGTCCGCGACCGGATCCGCGGCCTCGACGGGGTCGCCGACGTGCACGACCTGCACATCTGGACGGTCACGTCCGGGTTGGACACCGCGAGCGGGCACGTCGTGGTCGACCCGGGCGCGGACTACCACGGCGTACTGGACCGCGTCACCAGCCTGCTGGCCGAGGACTACGGCGTCACCCACGCCACCATCCAGTGCGAGCCCGACGACCACACCGAACACTCCAACCCCGTCTGACCCGCGGCCGTCGACGATCGCCACTCGGCCGGCGCCGCCGGAGGCGCCCGGGCCGCGGCTCAGACCGGCGCGGCGAAGGTGGTGCGTTGGCGGGCTCGCCAGCTGCCCGGTTCGTAGTAGCGCTTGGTCCAGGTGTCGCTCTCGGTGAGGAACCCGCCGGACGTCCCGGTCTCGCCGTCCTTCGCCGCCCAGTCGCGGAAGACGAAGTGCATGAACAGCCGCTGGTACTCGGTGAGGTAGATGTCCGCCACCCGTCGCGCCGCGGCCGCCCCGGCGTCGGTCCCGTCCGACCGGACGATGACCGTGTTCTCCTCGTTGTCGGTCGTCGAGTTGTCCGAGTAGTTGGCCGACCCGGTCAGCGTGATCGGCGCGGCCGTCATCGGGTCGACCAAGATGATCTTGGTGTGGATGAACTTGACCCAGCTGTTGAAGTCGGTCAGGTGCTCCGCGGCCCACTGCTCGAACGTCACCTTGTGCAGGTAGTCGCCCCAGGAGACCCGGACGTCCGGATCGGTCGACGGGATCTCCTGCCCCGGGTCCGGCTTCTGGTCCAGCAGCACGGTCCGGACCACGTCCCGGTCCAGCCCGAGCTTGGCCCGGAAGACCTTGTTCAGCCCGAACGCGCCGGTGATGTGCGCGCTGGAGGTCGCGGTGTCGAAGATCGACGCGTACCAGTCCAGCAGCGGGCTGTGCGTCGAGCGCGGCGACAGCACGGTGGTGATCCCGCCGGGCGCGGGGTTGGCGGTGTCGGTCGCGTTGTTGGTCTCGTCCCAGGTCCGCATGACCGCGGTGGTGTGCTGCTGGTCGGTCAGCTGGGTCCAGTAGTCCAGGAAGCGCTGCGCGACCGCCGGGTCGCTGACCAGGTGCCCGACGTTGAGGTGGCCGAAGACGGCGCCCTGGGTCAGGTTGGTCGAGCCGGTCCAGACCGCGACCGGCGCGCCCTGGTGGGTCAGCACGAGGAACTTGTTGTGCTGCAGCGCGCCCTTGTTCGGCGCCGTACGCCAGGTGATCACGTCGTCGAGGCCGGCCGCGGTCGCCGCGGTGCGCGCGTCCGCGGCGGTGGTGTCCGCGTCCTTGCCGGCCGCGTCCTTGTCCCGGCCGTGCACGACCAGCGCGACGTCCGCGCCGGCCGTCCTCGCCGCGGCCAGCGCGTCGAGCCCGGTCGCCCAGGTGAACTCGTAGAACGCGCCGCGCAGCCCCCACTCCGGCCCGGTCGCCCGCCCGACGAACCGGGTGAACGCCTCGCCGAGCCCGCGGGACAGCCAGGCGAAGGCCGGGTGGGTCTCGGCCGCGCCGACCGGCGGCGTGTACGCCCCGAACCGCTTCACGAACGCCTGCGACCCGGCCACCCCGCGGTTGAACCAGACCCCGTGCGCGCCGTCGTCCTCGGCCTCGGTCCGGACGTCCACGCTCACGTCGGCCAGCGTGGTCAGCGCGCCGGGCGTCCCGCCGAAGGCGACCACCCGGTACGTGTAGTCGTGCTCGGGCTTGGCCGTGTAGTCGCCCCACTGGTAGCCCTGGATCGGGTGGGTGCGCAGCGAGAAGTCCATCCCGGGCCCCGGGTGCGGCACGACGCTCGGGAACACCTTCAGCCCGCGCAGCCAGTACGCCTCGTCCTCGGTGTGATCGGTCCGGTGGATCCCGAACCCGAGACACCCGGCCGGATCGACCTGGTCCCACCCGAGCAGCACCGAGTTCGTCCCCGCGGTCACCCGCACGGACACCCCACCCGCACTCCCGAACGCCCTCATCCCGCCCCCACTCCCCGCCTCCCCAGTCAGAGGCGGCAACCCCCGGCCCTGATGCGCCCGGCCCCGGATCATGCCTCAAGGGGCAGGGCGGTCAGATCGCGATCCCGTCGGCGGTGATGTCGAGGTGGAACTCCACGCCCGGGCGCGAGCCCTGAGGGCGACGATCCGTTCGGCCACGGTCCGGGCCGGCGCGGTCCGGTCCCACTCCGCACGGAAGGCCGGATCGCCGAGGTTCTCCCGTACGACCGCACCGTGAGTCGTCAACTCCGACGCCTTCACCACCAACCCCCTCACTCGCCGACCTCGCTCAGCCGCCGTACCGCGTTCCGCACCGCCCGCTCGGACCCGCACCGGTCCAGCTGAGCCTCCGGGCCGACGGCGACGATCACGAAAGTGTCGTCGACCCGTCCGTACGACGGTCTCATCCGGCTCCGGCCGGCTCCCGGGCGCGATTCCCGCAGCCCCGGACCGCCGCGGACGTCGCTCTGGTGCGGGTGGGGAAGAAGGGGACCCATCGCGTACTGACATCTCACCGCCGGGGAGTGGATAGGTTCTGGGGGTGGCGGAGATGGGGTTGGGGTTGGCGGCGATCGGGCGGCCGGCGTACATCACGTCCGGGCGGGACCGGGACCTGCCGGGCCCGCGCAGCCGGGACGAACTGCGGGCCCGCGCGCACGAACTGCTCGACCACGCGTACGCGATCGGCATCCGGTACGCCGACGCCGCCCGCTCCTACGGCGACGCCGAGCAGTTCCTCGGCTCCTGGCTCGACGCCCGCGGCGTGGACGACGTGTTCGTGGCCAGCAAGTGGGGCTACTCGTACGTGGGCGAGTGGCGGACGGACGCCCCGCAGCACGAGGTGAAGAGCCACGACCTGGCCACGTTCGAGCGCCAGCTGGCCGAGACCCGGGCCCTGCTCGGCGACCGGCTGCGGCTCTACCAGGTCCATTCGGTGACCCCGGACAGCCCGCTGCTGACCGACCGCCCGCTGCTGGACCGGCTGACGGCCCTGCGCGACAGCGGCGTCGAGCTCGGCGTCTCCACCTCCGGCCCGAACCAGGCCGAGGCGATCGAGCGGGTGGCCGGGCCCGGCCTGTTCACGTCGGTCCAGTCGACCTGGAACCTCATGGAGGTCTCGGCCGGCCCGGCGCTCGCCGCCGCGCACGACGCCGGCTGGCGCGTCGTGGTCAAGGAGGGCGTCGCCAACGGTCGCCTGGCCGTCGACGTCCCGGCGCCGCTGGCCGCCGTCGCGACCAGGCACGGCGTCACCCCGGACGCGGTCGCCCTGTCCGCCGCGACGGCCCAGCCCTGGTGCGACGTCATCCTCTCCGGTGCCGTCACCCCGGCCCAGCTCTCCGCCAACGCGAGCCGGGTCGAGCTCGACGACCAGGACCGCGACGACCTGTCCGTACTGGTCGAGAAACCCGACGCCTACTGGAGAACCCGCTCCGAACGCCCCTGGGCCTAACGCGGCGCGGTCGAGCTGCGGACGACCAACGACGGGGCCAGCAGGACCGAGCGGGGCGTGCGGTCCGGTTCCTCGATCGCGTCGAGGAGGAGCCGGGCCGCCTCCACGCCGAGCTCGTAGTGCGGGATGCTCACGGTCGTCAGCGGCGGCCGCATCTTGTCCAGGAACGGCATCCCGTTGAAGCCGACCAGGCTGACGTCCTCGGGGCAGCGCAGCCCGCGCTCGGCGAACACGTCGTAGCAGCCGAGCGCGAGCAGGTCGTTGCCGCCGACGATCGCGGTGAACTCGGCGCCGGCGTCGAGCAGCCGGCGTACCCCGGCCGCACCGTCCTCTTCGGACCAGTACGCGCACTCGACCACCAGCGCGGGATCGTCGGCGAGCCCGTGGTCGCGGACCGAGTGCCGGAAGGCCCGGGCCCGGGCGACCCCGGTCGAGGTGTCCTGCGGCCCGGCCAGGTGCGCGACCCGCCGGTGCCCGAGCGCGGCCAGGTGCGCGACCGCGAGCTCGATGCCGACCGCGTCGTCCGCGCTCACCTGGGGCAGCTCGAGGTTGTCGACGCGCCGGTTCACCAGCACCATCGGCACCCGCTGCTCGTGCAGCCGGGTCAGCAGCGGGTGGTCGCGCCGGGCCGTCGCGATGATGAGCCCCTCGACCTGGCGGGAGCGCAGCGACTCGATCTGCGCCTCCTCCCGCTTCGGGTCGTTGTCGGTGTTGGCGATCCAGGCGTTGTAGCCGGCCGAGGCGAGCACGTCCTCGGCCCCGCGCACGATCGGCGGGAACAACGGGTTGGTCAGGTCCGGGATGACCATCCCGACCGTCGTGGTCCGCGCGGTCTTCAGGCTGCGCGCGATCGGGTTCGGCTGGTAGCCCAGCGACTCCGCCGCCCGCAGCACCTTGCGGGCGGTGTCGGCGTTGACCAGCGGGCGGGTCTGCGGGTTCAGCGCCCGGGAGGCGGTCGCCGGATGGACGCCGGCCACCTGGGCGACGTCGCGGAGTGTCGGCGCGGGCACGATCGGATCCTAGATCCCGGCCACGGGAACGCCGTCGGAAACCGGGTCCGGTGGTGGCTTCCAGCGGGACCGGCCGGCCGCGCCGGCCAGCACCAGCGGGACCGCGAGCAGCGCGAGCGAGCCGAAGATCAGCGCGTACCGGTCGTCGCCGGCCGGCCCGGCCAGCACCGCCGAGGCGACCGCGCTGCCGGCGAACAACGACCCGGCGAACAGCGAGACCATCGTGGCCCGGCCGCCCGGCAGCACCTGGGTCGCCCACGTCTGCAGCGACGAGTGCATCGCGGCCCAGGCCAGTCCCAGCAGGACGGCCGCCAGCGCCGCGACCGCCGCCCGCTGCGAGAGCGCGGCGGTCAGGCAGCCCAGCACGGCCGCGGTCCCGCCGATCCCGATCAGCCGCCAGACCGGCCAGCCCCGGGAGAGCCGCCCGACCAGCGGCGCGAACGTCAGCACGGCCAGCCCGTACGCGGCGGTGACGGCGCCGGCCAGCGCGGACCCGGTCCCGGCCGACTCCACCGCGGCCGGCAGCAGCGTCAGCGTGCCGAGCAGCACGACGCCCTCGACGAAGGACAGCAGCAGCACCAGCAGCGCCGCCGGCGTCGCGGCGACCTGCCGAAGCGGCGCGAGCAGGCTCTGCCGGGGACGCGGCGGCGGCTCGGGCAGCGTGCGCAGCAGCACGCAGAGCACCAGCGCCCAGGCGCCGGTCAGTCCGAACGCGATCCGCCAGCTCGCGGCCTGCGCCAGCGCCCCGGCCCCGACGGCCGCCAGCGCCGTGCCGAGCGCGACCCCGACCAGCAGCCGGGTCAGCTCCTGCTGCCGGCGGGCGGTCGGCACCATGTCGCCGACGTAGATCAGGCAGGTCGGCATGGCCGCGCCGAAGAACGCACCGGCCAGCCCGCGGGTGATCGTCAGCTCGGTCACGTCCTGGACGGTCGTGGACGCGGCCGTCGCCAGCGCGGCCAGCAGCAGCGTGATCCGCAGCGTCCGGACCCGGCCGAGCCGGTCGGAGACCATGCCCCACACCGGCTGCATCGCCCCGTACGCGATGTAGTAGACGCCGGCCGCGGTGACCACCGACGGCAGCGGCACCGCCAGGTCCCGCGAGATCGCCAGCAGCACCGGCGGCATCGCGAACCGGTCGAGCGTGCTGGCGAACGACGTCAGCTGCAGCAGCCGCAGCGAGGCCCGGTCCGGTCCGGTCATCAGCGCGCGACCAGCAGACCCGATCCCGCCTGCAACGCCGGCGCGAACACGTCCGCCCCGTCGGCGGTCTCGGGCCGGTAGCGCCGGCGCAGGTCGACCAGCGTCCGGATCGAGCCGGGATCGACGACGCCGTCGGGCACCAGCCCCGCGGCCGGGTCCCGCAGCCGGTCCAGGTAGCGCCGGCCCAGCTCCTCGGGCAGCCCGAGCGCGTCGGCTGCCTCCGCCACCACCTCGGCGCCGAGCGTGCCGGCCACGATCTCGGCCGCGGTGGCGGTCAGCACGTCCGCCAGCGCGTGCGCCGCGGAAGTCGCGTCGCCCACCACGGCCAGGACCGTACCGAGGTAGGGGGAGAGGGTCGCGCTGACCGTCGCGAGTGGACGGTAGCCGGCCGCCTCGGCGTGCAGCTCGTTGCCGGCGTTGAGCATCGTCGCGGCGCACTCGCCCGCGAGCAGCGCCTGCAGCCGCTTCGGGGTCGAGCCGAGCGCGACGATCTCGTAGTCCTCGCGGGTCAGGCCGATCGACTCGGCCAGCGCGTACAGGGCGAAGGCGAAGCCCGAGCCCGGTACGTCGACGCCGAACGTCGCCCCGCGCAGGTCGGCGGAGCGGCCGTACAGGCCGAGGCCCATGCCTCTGTCCACAGCGGACACGATCCGGGCGTCCGCGGTCCGGCCGAGCGCGTTGGTCGGGCTGTAGCGGTAGGCCAGCACGTTGTCCGGACTGGTCAGCACCGCGTCCAGGGCGCCGTCGAGCAGCGCGGCGAACTGGCCCGGCGAGGACGGCACGGCGGACTCGGTGACGTCGAGCCCGGCGTCGGCGAGCCGGCCGGTCCGGCGGGCCACCCGCAGCAGCACCGACGGCGTGAACGTCCCGAGGGTGATGCTGGCCGGCACGCGCGCTCCTCCCGCCGGGGACCGACCCCGTCCGGCCGATCGTAACCGACTGTCGCACTCGTTTGCAGTGAGTGTGACCATGCGATATCCGTGGCTCACTAGATGCATCCAGCCCCTTGACACCGCTGTGGCGGCGAACACATGATCCGGGGCAGCAAACGATTGCTGTCAAGTGGCGACCCCATAACGCCTCAGCGTGGAGGGCCCGAATGCGCGCTCATCCGTCCCCTGTCCCCGGCTCGCGCCGTCGCGTGCTCGGCGCCGTCGCGCTCGCGATGGTGGCCGCCGTGGGCTTGTCCGCCTGCGGCTCCCGCCCGTCCGAGCAGGCCACGACCTCGACCGAACCACTGGTCATCGGCATCTCGCTGCCGCTGACCGGGGACTTCTCCCAGCCGGGCGGCGAGGCCCGGCGCGGCTACGAGGTCTGGCAGAAGCAGGTCAACGCCAAGGGCGGCCTGCTCGGCCGGCAGATCCAGCTCAAGATCGTGGACGACGCCAGCAACCAGGACACCGTGGTCACCGACTACACGAAGCTCATCACCCAGGACAAGGTGGACCTGCTGCTGGGAACCTTCTCCTCGCTGCTGAACTACCCGGCGTCCGCGGTGGCCGAGAAGAACCAGATGGTCTTCGTCGAGCCCGCCGGCGGTGCGCCGAACATGTTCGCCCGCGGCTTCAAGAACCTGTTCTTCGCCCAGCCCGCGACGGCGCCCCACCAGGCCGACGTGTTCGTCAACTACATCAAGACGCTGCCGGCCGACCAGCGGCCGAAGACCGCGGCGTACCCGACCCAGGACGACCCGTTCGCGACGCCGGTGATCTCCTCGATGCAGAAGCAGCTGGAGGCGCTGGGGGTCAAGACGCTCTACACCCAGACGTACCCGGCCGACACGACGAACTTCCAGTCGATCGCCAGCCAGCTGGCCAGCAAGAAGCCCGACCTCATCGCCCAGGGCGCGGTGTTCGAGGACGGCGTCGGCCTGGTCCGGTCGCTGAAGCAGCTCAACTACTCGCCGAAGATGCTGTTCCAGACCTCGGCCCCCAGCAACGCCGGCCAGTACAGCGACGGCATCGGGGCGGCCAACACCGAGGGCGTCTTCTACACGGTCAGCTGGAACCAGGACGCGAAGACGCCGCAGAACCCGGACTTCGTCGCGGACTACAAGACCGCGTACAAGAACGCCGACCCGGCCGAGGACGCCGCCGACGCCTTCGCCGCGGCGCAGGTGCTGCAGGCGGCGGTCACCGCGGTCGGATCCATCGACCAGGCCAAGATCCGGGACTGGCTGCACTCCAACACGGTGCAGACGATCCTCGGCCCGCTGAGCTGGAGCCAGACCGGCGAGCCGCAGGGCCAGTTCCTGCTGGCGCAGTGGCAGTCCGGCAAGGTCCAGGTGGTGGCGCCGAGCGAGGCCGCGACCACCCAGTCGGTCGTCAACCCCAAGCCCGACTGGAAGTGAGCCCATGGCGCAGCTGATCCAGGCCCTGGTCCTCGGCCTTCTCATCGGGGGCGTCTACGCCCTCATGGCCTCGGGACTGACCCTCATCTTCGGCGTCATGCAGATCATCAACATCGCCCAGGGCGCGTTCCTCATCCTGGTCGCGACGTTCACCTGGTGGCTCTGGCGGGAGACCGGCATCGACCCGATCCTCGCCTCGGTCATCACGACGCCGCTGATGTTCGGCCTGGGTTGGCTGCTCTACCGGCTCGTGGTCTCCCGCATCAAGGGCCAGTCGCCCTCGATGTCGGTGCTGCTGACGTTCGGGATCGCCCTCGTCATCGAGGGCGTCCTGAACGTGGTGGCCGGCAACAAGTTCAAGTCGGCCACCCCGTCGTACTTCGAGGAGTCCTTCACCGTCGGCTCGATCCACCTGCCCAAGCCGCAGGTGTACGGGTTCCTGGCCGCGCTGGTCGTGCTGGCCGGGCTCTATCTCGTCCTCACCCGGACCTGGACCGGGCGGGCCATCCGGGCGGTCTCGCAGAACCCCTCGGCCGCGGCCCTGGTCGGCGTCAGCGCGGCCGGCACGGCGGCGCTGGCGTTCGCCCTCGGCAGCGCCAGCGCCGGGGTCGGCGGCTCGATCCTCTCGGTGCTGTACCCGTTCTTCCCCGCGTCGCACTACGACTGGATCTCCCGGCTGCTCGGGATCGTCGTGCTGGGCGGGATGGGCAGCCTGCCCGGCGCGATGGTGGGCGCGCTGATCCTCGGCCTGGCCGAGACGCTCACCGCCACGTACGGGTCGCTGCGCTGGTCGACGCTGGTCTTCTACCTGGTGATCATGGTGGTGCTGCTGGCCCGGCCGCAGGGCCTGTTCGGAGCCCGGCTGCGTGAGGACGGAGTGGCGGCATGAGCCCGCGGCTGCCGGGATTCCTCGGCCGCATGCCGCGCTCCCGGCTCGCGGCCGGCATCGTGCTGCTGGCCGCGCTGCTCTACCCGGTCCTCAACCCGTGGAGCCCGTACACGCAGGGCGTCGCGCTGATGATGTTCCTGCTCGCCATCCAGGCCTCGAGCTGGAACATCATCTCCGGGTACGCCGGCTACACCTCCCTGGGACACAGCATGTTCCTGGGACTGGGCTCGTACACGACCGCGATCGTGGCGTTGCACACCGGCGTCAATCCACTGTGGATCGCCCCGCTGGGCGGGGTGACCGCGGTCGTGATCGCGATCGTGGCCGGCTGGGTGGTGCTGCGGACCCGCGGGCACGCGTTCGTCATCATCACGATCGCGCTGCTGCTCGCGGCCCAGATCCTCGCGGTGAACCTGCGCGGGCTGACCAAGGGCTCGGACGGGATCACGCTGGAGCTGCCCTTCTGGGGCAAGGACTTCCAGAACATCCCCTTCTACTACGCGTTCCTGCTGGTGCTCGTGCTCACCGTGTTGTTCAGCGCCTGGATCCGGCGGACCAAGTTCGGCACCGGGCTGGTCGCGATCCGCGAGGACGAGGGCAAGGCGGCCGCGATCGGGGTGGACACCACCCGCTTCAAGATCGTGGCCTACGCGGCCAGCTCGTTCTTCATCGGCGTCGCCGGCGGCGTCTACGCGTACTTCCTCACGTTTCTCAACCCGGTCGGGGCGTTCGCGATCCTCGGCTCGGTGATGATCGTGCTGTCCGCGCTCGTCGGCGGCCGCGGCACCCTGTACGGACCGGTGGTCGGCGCGTTCATCGTCCAGCTGCTCAACGAGGAGGCCACCGTCTTCGGCGGCGGCTCCGGCACCCGGGTGCTGCTGATGGGCCTGGTGCTGGTGGCGGTCGTGCTGTTCATGCCGGCCGGGTTGCTGCCGACCGTGCAGAAGGCCTGGCGCAAGCGGCATCCCGAGGACGTCGAGTTCACCGACCAGACCGGGGCGCTGAGCCGCACCGGCGGGGCCATCACCCGCGACCGCGCGCTGGCCGAGCTGTCCACCGCCGCGGCCGGCGACCAGCTGGTGGCGGGCGAGCCGCTGCTGGAGCTCAAGGGCGTGAGCAAGGCGTTCGGCGGCCTGATCGCGGTGGACAACGCCGACCTGACCGTCCGGAAAGGAACGATCACCGCGCTGATCGGGCCGAACGGCTCCGGCAAGACCACGCTGTTCAACCTCGTCACCGGCGGCATGCAGGCCGACGCGGGCGAGGTCTGGTTCGAGGGGCGCCGGATCGACAGGCTGCCGCCCTGGAAGCGCGGCCATCTCGGGCTCGGCCGGACCTTCCAGACCACCCGGCTGTTCAACGAGATGACCGTCCTGCAGAACGTCGTCGCGCCGGTGCCGGACGGCCACTGGAAGACGATGTTCGCCGACGCGGTCAGCGGCGACGAGGCCGACCGGGCCCGCGAGCTGCTCGACGTCGTGGGCCTGCGCCGGCTCGCCGGCCAGCGCGCCGGAGACCTGTCCTACGGCCAGCAGAAGCTGGTCGAGCTGGCCCAGGTGCTCATGCTGGAGCCGAAGCTGATCCTGCTCGACGAGCCCGCCGGCGGCGTGAACCCGAGCCTGCTCGGCCGGCTGACGGAGGTCATCCGGGAGCTCAACGCCCGTGGCATCTCCTTCCTCGTAGTCGAGCACAACATCCCGATGGTGCTGGAACTCTGCGACCCGGTCGTGGTGTTCTCCCGCGGCCGTCCGATCGCCGAGGGCGAGCCGCAGGAGATCCGCAACGACCCGATCGTGCTCGACGCCTACCTGGGCGACGACTGGCGGCCGCCCGCGGCCACCGAGTCGGAGCCGGAGCTGACCACGACCTCCAGGACCTCCACGACGGAGCGGGGATGACCATGCTGCTGTCGCTGTCCGGGGTGACCGCCGGCTACGGCGGTGGAAACGTGCTGCAGGGCGTGGATCTCGGCTGCGCCGAGGGCACGGTCACCTGCATCGTCGGGCCCAACGGCGCGGGCAAGTCGACCGTGCTGCGGGTGATCAGCGGCCTGCTGCGGTGCAGCGAGGGCACGATCACGATGGCCGGTGACCGTACCGACGGGCTGGCGCCGGACGAGATCCTCCGCCGCGGCATCACCCAGGTCCCGCAGTCGCAGGCGTTGTTCCCCGCGATGACCGTCCGGGAGAACGTGCTCATGGGCGGGTTCCTGCTGCGCCGCAAGCGGCGCGTCTTGCAGGAGCGGCTGGAGCAGGTGACCGAGCGGATGCCGATCCTCAAGGAGCGCGGACACGACACCGCCGGCAACCTCTCCGGCGGGCAGCGCCGGATGGTCGAGATCGCCCGCTGCCTCATGCTCGACCCGCGGCTGATCCTGCTCGACGAACCCTCGCTGGGCCTGGACCCGCGCAGCCTGGCCGGGGTGGCCGACCTCATCCAGGAGCTCAACGCGGCCGGCACCACCGTGCTGCTGGTCGAGCAGAACGTTCGGTTGGGGCTGGGTCTGGCCACCCACGGCGTGGTCATGGAGGGCGGCAAGGTACGCCTGACCGGGACGGCGGCCGAGGTCCGGGACCATCCGGAGATGGCGACGCTGTACCTCGGCGGATCCGCGGCCGCCGCATCGTGAGCCCCTCAGCGGGGGCCCATCACCGCGGCCGGGTCGAGGTCGAGTGCCCGCAGCACGGCGCGGGCGGCGTTGCGGCCCGGCCGCCCCGACACCGACCCGCCGGGATGGCTGGTCGCGCCGGTCAGGAACAGCCCCGGCACGCCCGTCCCGTAGTCGGTCCAGCCGGGGATCACGGTTCCGTCCGGGGTGACGAACTCGCCGCCGTGGCAGGACCCGCCGAGGTTGACCGGGTTGTGCGCGGCGACGTCGACCGGCGATTCCGCCCGCAACGCCAGGATGTCGTCGGGGGACAGTCCGCCGGCGTGCATCCCGACCCGCTTCACCAGCGCCTCCGCGTACTCGTCCTTGCTCTCGTCCCAGGATCGGCCGTCGGCCCGCTCGTAGGGGGCGATGGTGAGGAGCTTGACGGTGGCGGCGCCGTCCGGGGCCCGGCTCGGGTCGACCACGGTCTGGTCGACCACCAGCAGCCAGGGGTCGCGGGCGTCCGGTTCGCCCCGGTGGAACGCGTCGAGCTGGCCGGCGATCCCCTCGACGCTGCCGTACCCGGCCGCGACGGCGGTCCGGCCGCGGTAGCGGAGGTCGCCGCGCAGCGCGGCGTGCACGGCGAACACGCTCAGCCCCGGCCGCCACGAGTCCCGGGCCCGCAGCAGGTCCTCGCTGGGCGATGCGAGCATGCCGGCCAGCGTGGCCAGGTGCGCGCCGGACACCACGGCCCGGCGCGCGATGATGCGACGACCGTCCACTGTGGTCACCTCGGCTGCCCGGCCGTCCCGCACGCCGACGGCGGCCGCCGCCGCGGAGGTCGCGACGCTGCCGCCGTGCGCCGCCAGCTGCCGGACCAGCGCCGCGGGCAGCGCGCCGGAACCGCCGATCGGGGTGGCCCAGCCGAACCGCAGCCGGCCGGCCGCGATCGAGGCCGGCAGCACGCCGGTGCCGGGCCGGCGCGGGTCCTGGATCGTCGCCAGCGCCAGCCAGAGCACGAACGAGCGCACCACCGGGTGCGCGAACCGCTGGTGGATCAGCTCCCAGGCCGAGCCCGACCGCATCGCCAGGTACTCCTCACCCCGGTCGCCCAGCGGCAGGCCGGAGTTCCAGCGGCCGTGCACCGCGGCCAGGCCGTCGTTCCACCCGGTGATGAGCTCGGTGAACGCGGCCGCGTCGGCGGCGGAGAAGCGGGCCAGCTCGTCCGCGGTGGCGGCCAGGTCGCGCGACATGACCAGCAGGTCGCCGTCCTCCTGCGGCAGCACGACGGCCGGGTCGGTCGTCTCGTACCGCAGCCCGTACTGCGACAGCAGGCCGAGCTCGTCGTCGGCCAGCAGCGGGTTGCTCTGGATGAGCACGTGCGCGCTGGAGCAGGAGTCGTGCGCGAAGCCCGGCAGGGTCAGCTGCTCGGTGACGGTGTTGCCGCCGACGATCTCCCTGGCCTCCAGCACGCAGACCTCGAGCCCGGCCGCGGCCAGGTACGCCGCGCAGACGAGGCCGTTGTGCCCGGCCCCGATCACGACCACGTCGGCGGACTCCGGCAGCGGCGCCATGATGCCTCCCACATTTTAGGTTTCCTGGTCGTTTCGCCGGTCGGCGGCTTGGGCTGCACTCGTTTGCAGAAGGATGCCGGACAGCCCGACAGGATCACAAGACAGGATCCTTGACACTCTTCAGAACGATCCCGAACACTGACCTGGCAATCGATTGCAGGAGGGCGACGACATGAGCGATCCGGACCTCTCGGTCGGATGGATCGGCGCGGGGCGGATGGGCGCCGCGATGGCCGTCCGGCTGGCCCGCGCGGGCGTCAAGCCCACGGTGTGGAACCGCACCCGGTCCAAGGCCGAGGCGATCGCGTCCGAGGGCTGCGGGGTCGCCGACACCATCGCGGACCTGCGCGACCGCGACGTCGTCTTCACGATGGTCTCGACCCCGGCCGACCTGGAGGAGGTCCTGCTGGGCGAGGGCGGCCTGCTGACCGATCCGCAGCACCTGCCCGGCGCCGTGGTCGACTGCTCGACCGTCTCGATCGAGTCCTCCGAGGCGATCCGGGAGGCGTGCAGCGCGGCCGGCGTCGACTTCCTGGCCGCCCCGGTCAGCGGCAACGCCAAGGTCGTCGCCTCCGGCAACCTGACCCTGGTCGTCTCCGGTCCGAGGGCGACGTACGACAAGGTCGCCCCTCTCCTGGACCACATCGGCAAGTCCGTGACGTACGTGGGGGAGGGCGACCTCGCCCGGCTGGCGAAGATCTGTCACAACCTCATGCTCGGCGTGGTGGCCCAGACGATGGCCGAGATCACCGTGCTGGCCGAGAAGGGCGGCATGCCCCGGGCCGCGTTCCTGGAATTCCTCAACGACAGCGTGCTGGGCTCGGCCTTCACCCGCTACAAGTCCCCGGCGTACGTGCACCTGGACTACACGCCGACGTTCACGCCGGTGCTGCTGCGCAAGGACTTCGACCTCGGGCTCGCGGCCGCACGGAAGCTGGACGTGCCGATGCCGGTGGCGGCCGCGACCGCGCAGCTGGTGCAGGCGCTGGTGAGCGAGGGCCACGTGACCGAGGACTTCGCGGTCCTGCTGGAGCAGCAGGCCCGCGCGTCCGGCCTGGAGCTGAAGGCCGAGGAGACGCCGGTCGACGACGGCCTCGGCGGAGGCCCGAGGTGACCACCACCGACGCCCGGCCGCTGCCGGCGCCGGGGCACATGGGCGTCGACTACGAGTCGCGGGTGGACTTCGACCGGCTGCGCCAGCACCGGCTGGCCCGGGCCAAGGCGTCGCTGGAGGCCAGCGGCTGCGGCGCGTTCCTGCTCTTCGACTTCTACAACATCCGCTACACCACGCAGACGTGGATCGGCGGCGCGCTCGGCGACAAGATGACGCGGTACGCGTTGCTCACCCGCGACGGCGGTCCGACCCTCTGGGACTTCGGCTCGGCCGCCCGGCACCACAAGCTCTACTCGCCCTGGCTCGACCCGGACGACTGCCGGGCCGGGATGCTCGGCCTGCGCGGCGCGATCGCGCCGACCGCCGGGCTGATGGCGAGCGCGGTCCGCGAGATCAAGGGCATGCTCACCGACGCCGGCGTGGCCGACCAGCCGATCGGCGTGGACATCGTCGAGCCGCCGTTCCTGTTCGAGATGCAGAAGCAGGGCCTGCACGTGGTGGACGCGCAGCAGTTCCTGCTCGACGCCCGGCAGATCAAGTCCGCCGACGAGATCATGCTGCTGACCCAGGCCGCGGCCATGGTCGACGGCGTCTACCAGGACATCGTCGAGGTGCTCAAGCCCGGCATCCGGGAGAACGAGATCGTCGCGCTGGCCAACAAGCGCCTCTACGAGATGGGCTCGGACCAGGTCGAGGCGATCAACGCGGTCTCCGGCGAGCGCTGCAACCCGCACCCGCACAACTTCTCCGACCGGCTGATCCGCCCGGGCGACCAGGCGTTCTTCGACATCATCCACTCGTACAACGGATATCGGACCTGCTACTACCGGACGTTCTCGGTCGGCAGTTCGACGGCGAGCCAGCGCGACGCCTACACCAAGGCGCGGGAGTGGATGGACGCGGCGATCGCGACGGTCAAACCGGGCATCGGCACCGACGAGATCGCCGCGGTCTGGCCGGAGGCGACCGAGTTCGGCTTCGAGAGCGAGATGGCCGCGTTCGGGCTGCAGTTCGGGCACGGGCTCGGGCTCGGCCTGCACGAGCGGCCGATCATCTCCCGGCTCAACAGCATGACCGAGCCGGTGGAGCTGCAGACCGGGATGGTCTTCGCGCTGGAGACGTACTGTCCGGCCAGTGACGGCTTCTCCGCGGCCCGGATCGAGGAGGAAGTCGTGGTCACCCCGGAAGGTCCGCGCATACTCACGTTGTTCCCCGCGCAGGACCTCGTGGTCGCGAACCCGTTCTAGGAGGAACCATGGCGGACGCCCCGACCGATCTCTTTCTCGGCGGGAAGTGGGTGCCGGCGTCGACCGGCGGCCGTTTCGACGTGTACGACCCGGCCACCGGCGACGTGATCGCCAGCGTCGCCGACGGCTCGGTGCAGGACGCGCTGGCCGCGGTCGACGCCGCCGACGCCGCGGCCGCCGGCTGGGCCGCGACCGCGCCGCGGGAGCGGGCCGAGATCCTGCGCCGGGCGTTCGAGCTGATGACCGACCGCGCCGAGGACCTGGCCCGGCTGATCGCGCTGGAGAACGGCAAGGCGCTGGTCGACGCCCGCGGCGAGGTGGCGTACGCGGCCGAGTTCTTCCGCTGGTACGCGGAGGAGGCCGTCCGCGCCGCCGGCATGGTGATGACCGCGCCGTCCGGGGCGAACCGGATCGTGGTCGTGCAGCAGCCGGTGGGGATCGCGGTGCTGGTGACGCCGTGGAACTTCCCGGCCGCGATGGCCACCCGCAAGATCGGCCCGGCGCTCGCGGCCGGCTGCACCTGCATCCTCAAGCCGGCCAGCGACACCCCGCTGACCGCGCTGGCGATGGCCGCGATCCTGGCCGAGGCCGGCGTCCCGGCCGGCGTGGTCAACGTGCTGCCCTCCCGCAGCTCCGGCAAGGTCGTGTCGGCGATGCTGCACGACCCGCGGGTCCGCAAGGTCTCCTTCACCGGCTCGACCGAGGTCGGCCGGGTCCTGCTGGCCCAGGCCGCGGACCAGGTCATCAACACCTCGATGGAGCTCGGCGGCAACGCGCCGTTCGTGGTCTTCGCCGACGCCGATCTCGACGCCGCGCTGGAGGGCGCGATGGTCGCGAAGATGCGCAACGCGGGCGAGGCCTGCACGGCCGCGAACCGGTTCTACGTCGAGGCCGGCGTGGCCGAGGAGTTCTCCCGGCGGCTGGCCGAGCGGATGGCCGCGCTCGTGGTCGGTCCCGGCACGGACGAGAAGACCCAGGTCGGTCCGCTCGTCAACGAGGACTCGGTGTCCAAGGTGGACGAACTGGTGACGGCGGCGGTGTCCGAGGGCGCCGCCGCGGTGACCGGCGGGACCCGCCCGTCCGGCACCGGCTGGTACTACCCGCCGACCGTGCTGACCGGCGTGCGGCCGGCCGCGGCCATCCTGCGCGAGGAGATCTTCGGCCCGGTCGCGCCGATCGTCACGTTCACCGACGAGGCCGACGCGATCCGGATGGCCAACGACACCGAGTTCGGCCTGGTCGCCTACGTCTACACCGGCGACCTCGCCCGCGGGCTGCGGGTCAGCGAGGCGCTGGAGGCCGGGATGGTCGGGCTGAACCGCGGTCTGGTCAGCGACCCGGCCGCGCCGTTCGGCGGGGTCAAGCAGAGCGGGATCGGCCGCGAGGGCGGCCACGAGGGGATGCTCGACTACCTGGAGTCGAAGTACATCGCCGTCAGCTGGTGAGTTCTTGGTCGTTCCGCCGGTTACAGCACAGTGAGCTTCTTCCCGAGGAACTCGACGACGCCGTCGACCGCCCGCTCCTGGGTCGCGTCGACGGCATCGTCGACCGGGAAGATGTAGCCGTGCAGCGGGTGGTCGTACGACACCCACTCGGCGTCCTTGCCGGCCTCGGCGAGCACGTCGTAGCTGACCCGGAAGATGCCCTGCAGGTGGTCGTCGTCCCGGCCCATGACGAGAATCGGCGTCCGGATCGGGGCGATCCGCTCGGCCACGAGCTTCTCGTCGATGCGCGGCCGGACGTAGTCCGGCGAGTGCATCTGCATCTCCTCGATGTCCCGCAGCCCGGTGTCCGGGTTGACCGTCACGGTCGCATCCGTGTTCAGGTCCAGGAACTCGTGGTTGGCCGGCTCGCAGGCGACGCCCGCGGTGACCGCGTCCGGGAACGACGAGGCCAGCTTGAACAGCATCTCGCCGGCGTGGCTGACGCCGACGTGCCCGATCCGGTCCGGGTCGATGCCCTCCAGGCCGCGGACGTCCGCCAGGATCGCGAGCTCGTCCTCGAACTCCAGCGGCGCCCGGTTGAACAGGTCCATGCCCTGCCGGCGGTCGCGGACCAGCGGCCCGCCGGTGTGGTAGCCGAGCTCGACCTCGGACCGGTAGCGGCCCCAGGCGCAGGCGTACCCGGCCGCGAGCAGCCGCTCGGTGACGTACGGGTAGTGCGCGACCCGCTCCCGCAGCCACTCCAGCCCGCCGCCACCGTTGCCGTAGGCCAGGAACACGAACGGGAACGGGCCGTCCCCGGCCGGCCTGCGCAGCGCGTACGGCGTGTAGAGACCGTCCAGTGTGGACGCCAGCCGGTACTGCACGGGGCGGTCCGAGCCGGCCACCGGCAGCTGGGCCAGCAGGGTCACGACCTGGCCCAGTAGTCCGTGCCCGCCTTGCTCTCGGCCAGCTCCTCGGCGGTCCGGAAGCCCGGCGCCATCGAGGCGTCGGTGCCGGCCAGGTACTCGTGGTGGTCGATGCCGAGCATGCGGATCCAGCTCTGCTGGCCGAAGGTCAGCGCGATGAAGCAGCCGAGCTCGACCAGCTCCGGCTCGCTGAAGTGGTCGTGCAGCCGCGTCCAGAACGCGTCGTCGGTGTCCAGCCGCCAGGCGATCGCCTCCGCGTACGCCAGCGCGGCCTTCTGCCGGTCGTCGTACCGGTCGGAGGACTCGAAGTTGAGCAGCTCGTCGTACTGCTGCTCCACCAGGCCCGCGCTGGTCGCCTTGATCGAACGCTGGTTGCCGCAGAACTCACACTTCACCGTCCGGGACACGTAGACCCGGCAGAGCTCCTTGACCGAGTGGTCGACCACGCCGGAATGGAAGATCGCCTTCCAGGAGTCGGCGAAGGCCCAGAACGCGTTGGGGGCGTGGGCCCGGACGGCCGAGCTCTCCGGCCGGGGCGTCCCCTCCCGGGCGCAGCGGTGCATCTCCTCCTGCATCCGCTCGTCCATCTGCTCCAGCGGCACGTAGCTGATCCGGCCCATCACGGTGTCCCTTCGATCGCCTTCACGACTGCTTCGGGGGTCAGCGGCAGGTCCCGGACGCGGACGCCGACGGCGGCGGCCAGCGCGTTGGCGATGGCGCCGGCGGTCGGGCCCTGCGCGGCCTCGCCGGCGCCGACGGACGGGTTCCCGTCGGCGGGCGCGATCTCGACCGTCACCGCGGGCACCTGCGAGAAAGGCAGGATCGGGTACGACTCCCAGGTCGTGCTGGTCACCCGGCGGCGGTCGAAGCGGACCCGCTCCCGCAGCGTCCAGCTCGCGGCCTGGACCGCCCCGCCCTCGATCTGGTTCCGCACCCCGTCGGGGTTGACGACCCGGCCGACGTCGACGGCCGTCCACAGGCGACGGACCCGGACGTCGTTCTCCGCCTCGACCTCGGCCACCACCGCGCACCAGGCGCCGGTGCCCTTGTAACGGGCGTACCCGAGGCCGAGCGCGGTGCCGTCGGCCGTCCGGCGGCCCCAGCCGGCGGCCTCGGCGGCCATCGTCAGCACCCGCCGGCCGCGCTCGTCGGACAGGTGCGCCAGCCGGAAGTCCAGCGGGTCCCTGCCGGCCACGAGCGCGGCCTCGTCCAGCGCGGACTCGATCGCGAAGACGTTGAAGTAGCCGCCGAGCGAGCGCATCGCGGAGCTGCGGATGGGGGTCTCGGTGAGCCGGTGCCCGGTGATCCGGCGGTGGCGCAGGTCGTAGCCGGGCAGCGCGTTGCGGGTGCTGCCGGCGCCGCGGGCCACGGGCGGGTCGGTCGGGGCCGGGTACACCGCGGGTTCGGCCAGGGTGGTCGCGGCCAGCAGCCCCGGCACGCCCGCGTACCCCGGGCGGGCGCTGTGCCCCTGGCTCCACAGGTCGTACGTCCAGGCGGCGATGCGGCCGTCCGCGCCGACGGTGACCGCGACGTCGGCGACCATCGCCGAGGAGAACGGCGCCCAACCCAGCTCGTCCTGCCGGGTCCACTGCACCTGCACCGGGGTGCCCGGTACGGCCCGGGCCACCAGCACCGCGTCGAAAGCGGCGTCGTCGGCCGCGTTGTGGCCGTAGCATCCGGCGCCCTCGGCATGTCGCACGTGGACGGTGCCCGGGTCCAGGCCGAGCGCGGCGGCGATCGCCCGCCCCAGCGGGACGATGCCCTGGCTGTGCGACCAGACCTCGACCGGACCGTCCGGGTGCCAGATCGCGACCGCGCAGCTGGGCGCCATCGAGGCGTGCGCGACGAACGGCCGGCTGTAGCTCGCCCGGATCTCCCGCCCGCCGGCCGGGTCCGGCTCGTCGTCCTCGACCACCGGGATCGTCTCGTGCGGTCCGGCCCGCAGGAACGAGTCCAGATCGTCCTCGTCCGGCAGGGTGTCCACTTCGGACCAGACCGTGGTCCTCCACACCCGCTCGGCCGCGCGGACCACGACCGCCTCGTCCGGCCCGGCCACCGCGAGGAACGAGCCGTCCCGGACCAGGGTCACGTCGGCCGGCTCCGCCACCTCGACCAGCCGCGCCCCGCGCGAGGGCGGTCGCAGCACCCGGGCGAACCACTGGCCCGGCAGCCGCAGGTCGTGCACGTACCGGGGCCGGCCGGCGACCTTGTCCGGCAGGTCCAGCCGGGCCACGTCGGTGCCGGTGAACCTGCCCGCGATGCCCAGCGGCACGGCTGGATCGGCGGCGACGTCCAGGTCCACCCCGCCGGCCAGCTTCCCGTACGAGGTCTCCTGTCCTTCCGACCCGCCGAACCGTCCGGACTCGACGGTGATCGTGCTCGGGTCGACCCGCCATTCCCGGCCGGCCGCGAGCGTGAACAGCATCCGGACGTTGGCCGCGGCCACCCGCAGCGCCGGCCCGCAGGTCGAGATCGACATGCTGCCCGCGGTCACGCCCTCGTCCGGTCCCTCGACCGTGTCCGCCGGCCGCATCCGGACGTCGGCCAGGTCGACCCGCAGCTCGTCCGCGGCCAGCTGTGCCAGTGCGGTGAGGATGCCCTGCCCGATCTCGACCTTGCCCACCCGGACGTCGACCGTGCCGTCCGGGCCGACCCGGATCCAGCGGGACAGGATCGGGTTGGCCGCGAGGTCCTTCGGCAGGTCAGCCATCGCCGGCCCGCAGGACCGCCCGGACCATCCGCCCGTGGGCGCCGCAGCGGCAGAGGTTGCGCTCCAGCGCCCCGACGACCGCGGCCTCGTCCGGCTTCGGCGTGCGGGCCAGCAACGCCGCCCCGCTCATGATCACCCCGGTCACGCAGTACGCACACTGGGCCGCCTGCTCGTCCAGCACCGCCTGCTGCACCGGGTGCAGCGCGTCGCCGGGGGCCAGACCCTCGACGGTGACGACGGTCCTGCCCTCGACCGACCACAGTGGAGTGTCGCAGGAGGCGACCACCGCGCCGTCCACGTGCACGAAGCAGGCGCCGCAGATCCCGAGCCCGCAACCGAACCGGGCGCCCATCAGCCCGAGGTCGTTGCGCAGCACGTAGAGCAGCGGGGTGTCCGGGTCGGCCTCGACCTCGCGCCGCTCGCCGTTGACGGTCAGCGCGAACTGTGTCCGCTCGCGCTGCGAGCCCTCGCGCTCGCTCACGGCAGCCCCCCGAAGACCGCCGGGTGGTGGGAGAGCTCGATCCGGGTCCGGCGGATGTGCCCGCCGACGACCCGGCCGGCGTCGGTGGCGTCCCGGCGCTCGACCGCGTCCAGCAGCAGCCGGTGCTCGGCGTTGACCACCCACATCCGGCCCGGTCCGGACAGCTGCACGAACGCGCGCCGGTAGTGCTGGGTGGAGTTCCAGAGCCGGACCACCGTCGCGGTCAGCTGCTCGATGACGCAGCCCGCGTACGTCCCGAGGTGGAACTCGCGGTCCAGCTCCAGGAACCGTCCGATGTCGACACCGGCCTCGATCTCGTCCTGCAGCCGGCCCAGCCGGGCGATCTCGGCGTCGTCCAGGTACGGCAGGCTCTCGGTCAGCGCGAGCGGCTCGAGCTGCTCGCGCATCCGGTACATCACGTCGACCTCGTGCTGCCCCAGCCGCGGCACCCGGGCGCCCTTGTTGGCCTCGTGCTCGACCAGGCCCTCGGCCTCCAGCATCCGCAGCGCCTCGCGGACCGGGATCCGGCTGGCGCCCAGGCGCTGGGCGATCTCCTCCTGCCGGACCCGCTCGCCCGGGCCGATGCCGCCGCCGAGGATCTCGGACCGCAGGTGGTCCGCGACCCGCCGGCTGGCGGCGGGCGCGACGACGGCCTCGGCGGTCATGTCCCCGCCGCGCGGGCGTTGTCGTAGGCCTTGCCGTTCGGGTAGGACACCAGCTCGAACTGCATGCCCCACGGGGACAGGAAGTAGACCCAGCGCTGACCCTCGTTGTGGCTGCGGCTCGCGGTCGGGTGTCCGCAGACCGTCACCCCGGCCCCCTGCAGGTGCGCGACCGCCGCGTCGAGATCGTCGACGTAGAAGGCGATGTGGTGACCCCCGACGTCGCTGTTGCGCGGCGGCGCGTCCCGCCGCGACGGCGCGTCGTAGTGGAAGACCTCGAGGATCGTCTGCCCGCCGAGGCGGAAGAACCGGTTCTCCACCATCGTCGTGCGCGGGTGCACGTTGAGGTGCTCGGCCATCCAGTCGCCGTCGTCGGCGAACGGACCGAGCGAGTAGAGGTAGTCGCAGCCGAGCACGTCGACCAGGAACCGGGTCGCCTCCTCCAGGTCGGGCACGGTGAACCCGATGTGGTCCAGGCGGCGCAGCCCCGGCAGTCCCACCCCGTCCTCCTCGGTAGATGGATCCAATGAGGACTATCCCGAGACCTGAAGTCGATGTCCAGCGCCGATCAGGCTGGAAAATGGATCCGATCCATGCGACGCTCGGCGCGAGTCGGTAGGAGGTCGGGATGACGGAGCACCGCACACCCGAGCCCGGCGCACCCTGGACCGAGCTGGTCGTGACCGACGCGGACTGGGACGCGGCGGAGCCCGAGCTGCTCGGGCAGCTGTTCGGACAGCTGGTGCTCATCCGGGCCTTCGAGGAATACGTGCTGACGCTGGCCGCGGCCGGCCTGGTGCACGGGCCCGCGCACTCCAGCATCGGCCAGGAGGGCGGCGCGGTCGGCTCGGTGCTCGCGCTCACCGCCGAGGACAAGGTCAACGGCTCCCACCGCGGCCACCACCAGTTCCTTGCTAAGACGCTGGCGTACGTGGCGCCCAAGGGGTTCGACCTCGTCGAGGGCGTGCCGGACGAGGTGCGCACGGTGCTGGTGCGCACGCTGGCCGAGATCTGCGGCCTGGCCCGCGGCTACGGCAACGGCCGCGGCGGCTCGATGCACCTGCAGTGGAAGGACGCCGGGGCGATGGGCACCAACGCCATCGTGGGCGGCGGCGTCCCGCAGGCCGCCGGCTACGCGTGGTCGGCCCGGCAGGCCGGCACCGACGCGGTCGCGGTGACGTACTTCGGGGACGGCGCCGCGAACATCGGCTCCACGCTGGAGACGTTCAACCTCGCCGCGGCCTGGACCCTGCCGGTCTGCTTCTTCGTCGAGAACAACCAGTACGCGGTGTCCACCAGCGTGGCCGAGGCGACCGGTGAGCCGCGGCTGTCGGCGCGCGGGCCCGGATTCGGCATCGCCAGCTGGCGGGTGGACGGGATGGACCCGCTCGCCGTGCACCTGGCGATGCGGGAAGCGGTCGAGCACATGCGCGCCGGCCGCGGGCCGACCCTCGTCGAGGCGGACACGTACCGGTTCTTCCACCAGAACGGGCCGTTCCCCGGCAGCGCGTTCCGCTACCGCAGCAAGGAGGAGGAGGCCGCCTGGCGGGACCGCGACCCGGTCGCGCGCACCGGCGACCAGCTGGTCCGGCGCGGGCTGCTGAGCCGGGAGCGGGTGGACGCGGCGGTCGCGGCGGCCGAGCGGCTGCTGACCGAGGTCGGCGCCGAGCTGCTGGAGCCGCTGCCGGGCGGGAAACCGGGGCAGCAGCAGATCCGGCCGGCGGAGTGGCCCGACCCGTCCTTCGTGGACGTCGGCGTGCGCGGCGACCTGTCCGAGTTCGCCGCCGCCCGGTACGGCGACGACGGTGACGACGGCAAAGCCACCACCGACACCTCGTTCATCGAGGCGGTCGCGGCGGTGATGAACCGGCGGATGGCGACCGACGACCGGATCGTCGTGCTGGGCGAGGACGTGCACCGGCTCAACGGCGGCACCAACGGCGCCACCCGCGGGCTCAAGGACGCCTACCCGGACCGGGTGCTGGGGACGCCGATCAGCGAGAACGGGTTCACCGGGCTGGCCGGCGGGATCGCGCTGGACGGCCGCTACCGCCCGGTCGTCGAGTTGATGTACGCGGACTTCATGTGGGTCGCGGCCGACCAGCTGTTCAACCAGATCGGCAAGGCCCGGCACATGTTCGGCGGCACCAGCCCGGTGCCGTACGTGTTGCGCAGCAAGGTCGCCACCGGCACCGGGTACGGCTCGCAGCACTCGATGGACCCGGCCGGGATCTTC
>DASYKU010000097.1 GCA_035995165.1 Mycobacteriales bacterium | reverse complement strand
CGGGACCATGGGGTTGATGAACCTCGCCCTGGCTCAGCGATCCGGGGCGACCTCGGTCGACGTGGTCGACCTCAACCCGGCCCGCCTCGACCGGGCGACCGCACTGGGCGCGGCCGCAGCGGTCACCAGCGCCGACCAGCTGGAGGCCCGTCGAGGCTGGGACCTCGTCATCGACTGCACCGGCGTGGTCGCCGCGATCGAGGACGGGCTGACCCGGGTCGCGCCGGGCGGCACGTTCCAGCAGTTCGGGGTGTCGGCGGAGAAGGCCGAGGCGCGGTTCTCGCCGTACCGGGTCTACAACAAGGAGATCACCATCGTCGGGTCGATGGCCGTGCTGCACAGCTTCGAGCGGGCCGGGGACCTGTTCGTCGGCGGCGCGCTCAAGCCCGAGGTGATGATCAGCGACCGCTTCCCGCTGGCCGAGTACCCGAAGGCGATCGAGCAGTTCAAGAACGGTGTCGGCCGCAAGATCCAGGTGCAGCCGCGCTAGCTGTCGGGGGCGGCCCCCGTAACCCCCGGGCGGGGCTCAGGGTGCGGTGCCGGTTCCGGGCCGACCTCTTCCACCGAGCCCCGCCGGTGGCGGAGGACCCCATCACGTCCAAGGCTTCGCCCTCGCCCTCGCCCTCGCCGGTATCGGTTTCGGCCGTGGTCGGGTGCGGAGGTGGTCGAGTGCCTGCTGGTGCTCGACCGAGCCCCGCCGCGGCGGAAGGCCCCATCACCTTCACGGATCGCCGCGGCCGCGGACCGCGTCAGGTGCGGACGTGGTCGAGTGCTTGCGGGTGCTCGGAGAGGAACTGCGCGAGGCCGGTGGCGGGGTGGCCGGTGAAGTGCGGGACCGCGTCGGTCACCTCGGCGATGTCGCCGTTCGCGATGGCCGTGTAGGTGGTCACCCAGGCCTCGACCTGCCAGTCCGGGGCGCCGTAGACCGCCCGGGACGCGTACGCCTCCTCGACGGTCTGCTCGACGTAGCTGATCGCCCTGCCCGACGCCGCGGACATCGTCGCCGCGGCCTCCGCCATCGTGAACGCCTCCGGCCCGCTGATGTCGTGGGTCTCGCCGTCGTGGCCGCCCTCGACCAGCAGCCGGGAGCACACCTCGGCGATGTCGTCGCGGGTGACGAACGCGCCCCGGCCGTCGGCGGCCGGGCCCTCGATCGTGCCCTGCTCGGTCACCATCAGCGGCAGGAAGTCCAGGTAGAGGTTCATCCGCGGGAACGTCCAGGGCAGCCCGGTCGCCTTCACCCGCTCCTCGGTCGCCCAGTGGTCCTGCCCGAGCGTGAACGTCGAGTCCTGCCGCGCCCCGACGAACGAGAGGTAAGTGATCTTCCGTACGCCGGCGGCCGCGGCGGCGTCGATCGCCGCGAAGTGCCGCTCGCGCCGGTCGGCCGACTCCTGGGCCGGGACCAGGAACAGGGTGTCGACGCCGTCCAGCGCCCGGCGCACGTCGTCGGCGTGGCCGTAGTCGGCGATCTGGCGGACCTCGGTGTCCGGGAGCTCCGGCGCCCGGGCCGGGTCCCGCACCACCAGCCGCTGCGCGACCCCGGCCGCGGCCAGCAGCTCCGCGACCTTCCGCCCGACCGCACCGGTCGCACCCGTCACCGCGATCAACCCGTCCGCCATGCGGCTGATCCTGCCACCCGGCCCGGGCCCTCAGGCCGGGCCACCTCGCAGCGGGGAGCGGGCGGTGGGGACGAGGCGGGCGGTGCCGGGCTCGCCCGGGCCGGGGTGGGCACCCCGGGACAGGGTGACGACGACCGACACGCCCGTCCGGATCGGCAGGGCCGGGTACGTGTTCTCCGCCGGTTCGGTGACGAACCGGGCGAACTCCCCCGGGTCGGCGGGTCCCGCGTCGGGCCGTACCCGGACGACGACGAGCCCGCCGGGCGACGGGTCCGGTGCCGGCAACGGCAGCGGGCCGAGGCCCGTACCCGGTCCGGCCGGACGGAGCAGGTACACGTCGTCGGTGTCCTCCATCGTCGGCCGGATCCGCGGTCCCTGCTGCTTCCAGACCGGCCCGGAGTAGAAGTCGGTCAGCACCCGCCGGCGCGTCGCCATGTCGGAGAACCCGCGCATCCAGACGAAGTGGTCGGGCTCGTCCAGGTCGCGGAACGTGCCCAGCACGGACATCCCGGCCGCCTGTTGCGGGTCCATCAGCTCCTGTTCGAAGATCGAGATCATCTCCTCCCGCCGGC
Organism: Mycobacteriales bacterium; assembly: GCA_035995165.1. Classification (NCBI taxonomy): domain Bacteria; kingdom Bacillati; phylum Actinomycetota; class Actinomycetes; order Mycobacteriales; species Mycobacteriales bacterium. The sequence goes on along the minus strand of DASYKU010000097.1, from coordinate 30,262 downwards.
CGGGGACGAGGGTGTACCGACGCAGTTCCACCACAGGCAGGTCCATGCCGGCATCCTGGCGATCGGGTCCGACGATTTCCCGGCCCGGTCGGGACGGCACCGGTCGGGACGGCACCGGCGGGGACGGGCCGGGCCGCGCGCTCCGAGTACCCTCGTCGGGTGGACTCCGGGACGTCGCTGCGGGTGCAGCGTGCGCAGCGGCCGCTGAGCGACCTGCGGCCGCTGGAGGCGTTCACCCCCAAGGTGCTCTACGCGGTCGACGGCGCGGTCGGCGACGCGGGCGTGACCACCGACCCCGAGGGCATCGCCGCCGCCGCCCGGGCCGCCGTCGCGGCCGGCCGGGGGCACGTGCTGGACGAGACCGCGGTCGTGTTCCCCAACGGCGCCGTGACGCTGGTGCTCGTGCTGGCGGAGTCGCACCTGTCGGTGCACACCTGGCCGGAGGAGCACCTGGTCGCCGTCGACCTGTTCAGCTGCGGCGCGATCGACGGGCAAGCCGTGATCGACGAGCTGGTCGCGCGGCTCGGGCTGGAGCGGGTGACCGTCCAGCGCCTCGACCGCGGGCTGCCCACGTCCCGGTGAGCGTCGTACTCGACCCGGAGGTCGTCGCGGCCGAGGTCGCCGCCGCCGTCGGGCTGGCCGAGGGCCCGCCGGGCGTGCGGGCCGTGGTGCGGGAGATCGCCCGCGGTGCCGGGTCGACCCGGGCGGTCGGCCGGGCGACCGCGCTGCCGTTGCCCGTGGTGGCCGCGATCTGCGGCGAGCTGCGGACCCGGGGCGTGCTCACCGCCGACCGCCCGGCCCGGCTCACCGATCCGGGCCGGGCCGCCTTCGACCCCGGAGCCGACGTCAGTGGCCGCTGCCCGACCTGCGCCGGCCGCGGCGTGCTCGACTCGGCCGCCCCGGAGCTGACCGCCGCGCTGGAGGACCCGGCCGCGACGATGCCGCCGGTCCGGGTCGAGCTCGACCAGACCCACTGCACGCCGGCGACCAAGACCCGCCGGGTGCTGGCCATGCACGACGCCGGCGCGCTGGCCGGCCGGCACGTGCTGATCCTCGGCGACGACGACCTGGTCTCGCTGGCGCTGGCCGAGTTCGCCCGGCAGCACGGCGGCGGTCCGGCCTCGGTGACGGTCCTCGAGCTCGATCCCGAGCTGGTCGCGTTCCTGCGCTCCCGGCTGGCGGACGCGCCGTTCCCGGCCGAGGTGGTCGAGCACGACCTGACCGACCCGCTGCCGGCGTCGCTGTTGTCCACAATGGACACCGTGCAGACCGACCCGCCGTACACGGTGGCCGGCGCGGAGCTGTTCCTGTCCCGGGCCGCGAGCGCGCTGAAGCCCGGCGCCGGGGGCGAGGTGTTCCTGTCCCTCGGCGTCCGGCGGCCGGCCGAGACGGTCGCGCTGCAGCAGGTGCTCGCCCGGCTCGGGCTGGCGGTCCGCGCGATGCTGCCGGGCTTCAACGACTACGTCGGGGCGGGCGTGCTCGGCGGCACCAGCGCGTTCTGGCACCTGGTCTCGGCCGGGGAGGTCTCGGTGGAGCCCGGCGCCGTCTACACCGGCACCGACCGCAACCGCCGCCGGTACGTCTGCGCCACCTGCAGCACCGGGCAGACCGTCGGCGAGGGGCGGCGCTGGCGCAACGTCGGGGAGCTCAAGCAGGCCGGCTGCCCACGCTGCGGCGGGCGGACGTTCCGGCCCCGGGTGACGAAGGAGCCGTCCCGTGTCCGCTGATCTCGTCCGGTCCGCGGTCGCGGCGGATCTCGACGCGCTCATCGCGTACGAGATCGAGATCGCCCGGATCTCCTTCGGCGACGAGGCGATCACCGATCCCGAGCTGCACCGCAAGCGGATCACCGGCTCGCTCGGCAAGGCCGACGAGCTCACCCTGGTCGCGGACCGGGACGGCGCGGTCGTCGGCTGGGTCTGGCTGTCCGGCCGGACGAACTCGCTGACCGGCGACCGCTACGGCAACCTCCGGTCGCTGGCGACCAGCGACGTCCCGGGCCGCAGTGCGGTCGCGGAGCTGCTGCTGGACGCCGCGCTGGCGGCGGCCAAGGACCGCGGCGTGTCCGAGGTCGTGGGCAAGGTCCACATGCGCAACGTCAACATGCGCGCGGTGTACGCGAAACTCGGCTTCGCCGCCGAGCACCTGTCGATGCGGAAGGCATTGTGAGCCGTCCGCCGGTCAAGGTGGTCGTCTGGGACCTGGACGGGACGCTCTGGCCCGGGATCGCGCTGGAGTCCGACGAGCTGCCGTCGCCCTATCCGGCCGCCGTGACGACGCTGGACACCCTCGCCGGGCGCGGGATCCTGGTCAGCGTCGCCAGCCGCAACCCGTCCGAGATCGGCGTGCTGGTGGAGAAGTCCATGCTGGCCGGCCGTTTCGTCGCCCCGCAGTACGGCTGGGGCCGCAAGGCCGACGCGCTGCGCCGGATCGCCGACGAGCTGGACGTCGGCCTGGACACGCTGGCCTTCGTCGACGACGACCCGTTCGAGCGGGCGGACGTCGAGCGGACGCTGCCGTCGGTGACCGTGCTGGCGCCGGACGAGGTCGCCGCCGCGCTGGACTGGCCGGAGCTCGGGGCCGGGCCGGTGACCGCGGCGGCACTGTCCCGGTTGGACAGTTACCGGCAGCGGGAACGACGGCGGGAGGCCCGTACGGCGTTCGCCGGGTCGGACGAGGACTTCCTGGGCTGGTGTGGGTTGCGGGCGACGGTCCGGCTCGCGGCCGCGGACGACCGGGACCGGCTGGTGGAGCTCGCCCAGCGGACCACCCAGTACAACTCGACCGGGATCGAGCTGCCGGCCGGCCCGACGGTCGTGCTGGAGCTGGCCGACCGGTTCGGCGACGACGGGCTGGTCGGGGCCGGTGTGCTGTCTACTTCGGACGGTCCGGTGTGGACGGCCGGCCTGGTGGCGGTGTCCTGCCGGGCCGGGGGTCGCGGCGGGGTGCCGCTGCTGCTGACCGGGCTGGGCCGGCTGGCGCGGTCCCGCGGCGGCGCCCGGTTGCTCGTCCCGTGCCGGCTGACCGAGCGGAACGTCCCGGTCCGGCTCGGGCTCAAGCAGGCCGGGTTCACCGCCTCGTCCCGGGCGTCGGACGATGCCGCCGTCTACGGCCGCGACCTGGCCGCCGCGCCCGAGTACCCCGGCTGGGTCGACGTGGAGGAGCGGCTGTGACCGTGCCCGAGATCCTGGCCGGGGTACTGGCCGACCCGGCCGTGGCCACGCTGCCGGCCGGCACCGCGCTGCTGTCCGGGGGGCTCGGGCTGGACTCGGTCACCGTGGTCCGGCTGCTGGCCGCGATCCGGACCGAGACCGGCGTCGACGTCGCCGACCTCGACCTCGATCTGGACTCACTGGCCACGATCGGCACATTGACCGACTTCGTGGGTGCGCACTCGGGAACAGGGTGACCTGTCGCTCGGTTGCGGCGGCATGAAGATCGGAATCATCGGCGCCGGCATGATCGGCGGCTCGCTCGCAACCCTGTTCACCCGCGCCGGCCACGAGGTGGCCCTGGCCAACTCCCGCGGCCCGGAGACGCTGGCCGACAAGGTCGCCGAGCTCGGCCCCAACGCGCACGCGGCGACCGCGGCCGACGCCGCGGCGTTCGGCGAGGTGGTCGCGGTCGCGATCCCGCTGAAGGCGTACGAGTCGCTGCCGCCGGAGTGGTTCGCGGGCAAGATCGTGATCGACCTGGACAACTACTACCCGGAGCGCGACGGTCAGATCGCCGCGCTGGACTCGAAGTCGGCGACCTCCTCCGAGCTGCTGGCCCGGCACCTGCCCGAGGCCCGCGTGGTCAAGGCGTTCAACACGATCTACTTCGAGCACCTGCGCGACCGCGGCCGTACGGACGCACCGGCCTCCGACCGGTACGCGCTTCCGATCGCCGGCGACGACGCCGAGGCCAAGGCGCTGCTGACCGGCTTCATCGACGAGTTCGGCTTCAGCGCCGTCGACACCGGCACGCTGGCCGAGAGCTGGCGGCAGGAGCCGGACACCCCGGTCTACGGCGCCGAGGTCCAGCCCGACCAGGCCACCGTCCTGATCGCCCAGGCGACCCGCTAGGTCACGGCTCCGGGCGGCGGAGGACCACCTCGTCGCCCGGGGCGAGGCCGAGCCGGGCGGCCGCGTCGCCGCGGTTGACCGCGATCGACGTGAACCCGTCCGAGTCCGGCAGCACCAGCAGCTCGCCCACGCCCACGTCCCCGAACGTCCGCCCCACCCGCGCCCCCTCGCCCGACGCCACCCCAGCCGCGTCCGGCGCGGGTCCGGCGGTGTCCGGCCCGGGCCGGCCGACCCGGGCCGCGTGGATCACCGCGGCGCCGGTCAGACCGGCCGCGGCGAGATCGGTCTCGGTCGCCGCGAGCTGCACGTTGCCGAACCGGTCGACGGTCAGCACCTCGGACCGCAGCTCACCCGCTCCCACCCGGACGACCGGCGCAGGCAGCCGGACCAGGTCCGCCGCCGGCGGGCCGAGCCGGGACGGCTCCAGCCCCAGGCAGAGCTGCGCGCTCACCGGCGCGAACACGTCCCGCCCGTGGAACGTCGCCGTCACCACCGGCAGGTGGTACTTCGCCTCCGCCAGCTCGTACGCGGCCTCGATCCCGCCGAGGGCCTCCGCCGCCGGCACCAGCAGCCCGTTGTCCGGGCCGACCAGGATCCCGCGCGGCGTGACGATCGCGACGCCGCGCCGGTCCGTACCGACGCCGGGGTCGACGACGGCCAGGTGCACCGCCGGCGGCAGCCAGGGCACCGTCTGGGCCAGCACGGCCGCTCCGCGCCGGACGTCCTGGGCCGGCACCTCGTGGGTCACGTCGATGACCCGCACCCCGGGTGCCTTGGTCGCCAGCACGCCCTTGCAGGCCGCGACGAACCCGTCCGCCGTGCCGTAGTCGGTGGTGAACGAGACCAGGCCGAAGCTCATGCCTGCAGGTGCCGTTCCACCGAGGCGATCTTCGCGGTCATCATGTCGGTGAAGCCGGGCCTGATATCGGCCTTGAGCACCAGGCTCACCCGGGGCGCGGCCGCGGCGACGGCCTCGGTCGCGGCCTTCACCACCGCCATCACCTCGTCCCACTCGCCCTCGATCGTGGTGAACATGGCATCCGTACGGTTCGGCAGGCCGGACGCCCGCACGATCCGGACGGCCTCCGCGACCGCCGCCCCGACCGTCTCGCCGGTGCCGAGCGGGCTCACCGAGAACGCGACCAGCATGCTGATCTCCCTTCGTCACTCCCATCCTGGCCCGTCACGGGCGCGGCGTGGCGTTGCGGAGCCGGATGCCGCTGAAGCCGGCCGTGCTCCCGATCACCTCGTCCCAGAACGGCCAGAGGTTGTCCAGGACCCGCAGCTGGATGCCGGCCCGGGCGTGCAGCGCGAGCAGGTCGCCGACGGGCTCGGCCGGGCCGAGCGGCTCCACCGGCCCCGCGCAGACGTGCGCGTGCGCCTCGGGCCCGCCGAACGGGCGGAACCGGTCGGCCGGCAGCCGGTACGCGTAGAGCCGGACGGTGCGTAGCGCTTCCAGCCAGCCGTATTCGATCGCGTGCACGCGGTCCCCGCAGCCGGCGCCGAGGATGCGGTCCCGGTCCGTCGTGGTGGTGCCCGGCTCGGTCCAGGCCATGGCTCGCGGGCAGCGGCGGGGGAACCAGTAGTCGGGGGAGCGGGCAGCGTCGACGGCCCAGACGTACGCCTCGGGCTGCCGCGCGGTCGCGGCCACGTGCGGGACGAAGCGGCGGATCGACGGGTCCTCGGAGAAGTGCAGCACCTGTTCCGGCTCCGGACGCATCGCTCCAGTCTGGCCGGTTGGTGTCGCACCAAGGGTGGCAGCCCATGTCGCCGAGGGTTCCCGTCGGCCAGGCTTGCCCTGTGGACGAACAACTGGCAAACAACCTCAAATGAGTACTATCAGGCGCAAAGGAAGGAGTGAAACGTGGGCAAGCAGGCGCCGGGCTCCATCGAGCTGCCGGGCGAGCTCTGGGAGCGGGCCGATGTGCTGGCCGCCTGCCGTGCCCGCGACGCCAACGCTCTGCTCCGGCTGGCCCGGCGGCACGGCGTGACCAACGAGCGCCTGGCGTACTGGACCGGCATCGACCCGGGGGAGATCAGCAAGCGGCTGTCCGGCAAGACGACCAGCCCGGTGCAGACGCTCGACCGGTGGGAGCGCATCGCGACCGGGCTCGGCATGTCCGGCTCGGCCCGCCTCGCGCTCGGGCTGGCGCCGGGGCCGTCCCCGCCGACGATCGAGCTCCCGGCGCTCGCGGCCCCGCTGCCGCCGCACGTCTCCGCCGTCGACCCGCAGTTGCCGGCCACCCTGCTAGACCTGCTCACGCAGTACGCGAGAACCGACAACCTGCTCGGGCCGCGCTCGCTGCTGACCGCGGTGCCCTCGCAGTTCGCGCTGATCGAGCGGCTCTGGATGGTCGCCCGCGGCCAGGTCCGGGACGACCTGCTCGCCGTCGGCGCGCGCTACGCGGAGTTCGCCGGTTGGCTCCATCAGGACGCGGGCAACCCGAGCTCCGCGACGGACTGGAACCGGCAGGCGCTGGAGCTCGCCCACGGGGCCGGCTCTCCGCTGCTCGTGTCGTACGTGCTGATGCGGCAGAGCAACCAGGCCGGCGGCGTCGGCGACGTGGTGCGCACCCGGGCCCTCGCCGACGCCGCGCTCCGGTTGGCGCCGCACCCGCTGCTGCGCGCGCTGGCCCTGCGTCAGGTCGCCCGGGCGCACGCGCTGGAGGGCGACGCGGCCGGGTGCGAGCGAGCGCTCGACGCGGCCCGGGCGGAGGTCGTGGACCCGGGTGACGACGAGGTGCGGTCGCTGGCCGGCTACTGCACGCCGGCGTACATCGAGATGGAGGCGGCGGACTGCTGGCTGCTGCTGGGCCGGCCGCAGCGGGCGGTGCCGATCCTGGAGGCGGCGCTGCCGGGCTGGCCGGTGGACTACCGGCGGGACCAGGGCGTGCACCTGGCCCGGCTCGCCTCGGCGTACGCGGGATGTGACGAGGTCGACCGGGCCCGGGAGGCGGCCTTCGAGGCGGCGGCGATGGCGGAGCAGACCGGCTCGGCCCGCGTTTCCGACGAACTGACCCGTCTGCAGCTCCCGCCGTACGTCGGCTGGCGTACTCCCGCCTACGAGGAGCGATCGGCCTGACTGCGCCGTCCAGCGTAGTGACGCTATGAAATCGGGCGACTACAGCGCATGATGAGGGCGGCCCGGTCGACGCTGATTGCGCCCCAGGAGGTACCCGATGACGAGCACCCGCCCCCTTCCGGCCGACAGCAGTGCAGGCCATCCCGAGCAGACCGTCTACTTCAACGAGCTGGCCGAGCTGTTCGCCGTCTTCGCCGACGACACCGACGTCATCTACCGACCCTGGCTCGACGCCGTGCTGCCCGCCGCCGGCGGCAGCGCGGTCGACCTCGGCTGCGGATCCGGCCGCTGGACCGGCCTGCTCATGGACCGGTACGACCAGGTCCTCGGCGTCGACATCGCCGACCGCGAGATCGACATGGCCCGTGCGGCGCACCCCCGGGCCGAGTTCGGGGTCCGCAACCTGCTCGACCTCACGCCGGAGACCGACGGCCGCTTCGACCTGGTGTTCAGCGTCAACACCGTGCACCACCTGCGCGACCACGACCGCGTCCTGCCACACCTGCGCTCACTCGTCGCCCCCGGCGGCCGGGCCGTCGTCATCGACGTCACCGACCCGGGCGGCTGGGGCACGATGGACTACCAGGTCGCGGACGCCTTCCGCGACGCCGAGGAGTCGTACCGGCTGCGCTCCCGGGATTACCGCATCGCGGCCAAGGTCCTGGAGCTGCACCTGCACCCGGCCTGGCTCGACCACGCCGTCAACGACGTCCCGCTGACCCGCCCGTCCTTCTACAGCCACTACAGCCAGGCCTTCCCCGGCGCCGAATTCACCGACCTCCACCGAGTAGTAACCGCCATGCACTGGACAAACCGCGAGCGGTAGCCGCGCGCCGCGAAAGGCGCACCATGGTGGGGTGTCTTTGTCGTGGCAGGGGTCGTTGTTCGACTCGGAGGACGGTCCCGCGCTGTCCTTCGAGCGGCTGAGGCGGCACCGCCTCGACGAGCGGTCCTGGATCGACGAGGTGCCGGGCTGGGCGCCGAACCACGCCGAGGTCTTCGCCGAGCTGCTGGCCGACGCGCCCTGGACGCAGCGCGAGCGCCGGATGTACGAGCGGACGGTGCTCGAGCCGCGGATGGTCGCCGGCTGGCCGACGCCCGCGGGCCTGCCCGGGTCGCTGGAGGTGATGCGGCAGGCGGTGTCCGAGCGCTACCGGGTCGAGTTCGACTCGGTCCACGTCAACCTCTACCGCGACGGCCGCGACGGCGTCGCCTGGCACGGCGACAACAACCGCAAGACCCTGACCGACCCGCTCGTGGTGACGGTCTCGCTCGGTGAGCACCGCCGGTTCCTGCTGCGCCCCGGCACGGCCGGCACCCCGACCCGCTTCTTCCGCCCCGGCGGCGGCGACCTGCTCGTCATGGGCGGCGCCTGCCAGCACGAATGGCAACACACCGTCCCGAAGGAACCCCGCGGCGCCGGCGCGCGGATGTCCGTCACCCTCCGGCACTCCCTCGAGGGCTGGTGGGCCGGTCGGTCGACCTGACCCACCCGGCCGCTGGCAGGGATCCGCGCCGGGAGCAGGATCCTACGAGCCTGCTCCCGGCGCCTGGGACGTGCTGACCGCTAGGCGAAGGTGCCGTCACCCTGGCCGACGGCGGTGTAGATGCCCGCGTCGCCGAAGCCGACGATGTCCGCGCGCCCGTCGCCGGTGATGTCGGCGACGTATCGGGGATGGGTGCCCAGCCGCCAGCCCTGGTTGTATCCGAAGTCCGAGACGACGAACTGGGCACCGGTGAAGGAGCCGTTGCTCTGACCCCGCGCCGTGAAGACCCCGGCTTCCCCGAATCCGACGATGTCACTCTGGCGATCGGCGGTGACATCGGTGACCACGGTCATGGCCCTGGCCCAGTTGTAGTTGAAGTCCGTGCTGACCGGCTGGTAGGGCTGGAAGAGCCCGCTGCAGTTGCCGAGGGCCCGGTAGGTCATCGTGCCGAAGGCGATCAGGTCCGCGCAGGCGTCGCCGTTGACGTCGGCGATGTCGAAGCCCAGCGCGGTGCTGCCTCCGGGCAGCTGCCCGCCGGCGTTCCGCGTCGCCGGATACGAGTCGTCACTGCGCGGGCTGGCGGACCGGAGCACGTACGGCGGGTTGACCGGGAAGGGAACCGCCACGAGATCCGCGCGGCCGTCGGAGGTGACATCGGTGAAGTGCATGAATGACGACTGCGGGAAGACCTCGCCGGTGAGGCCCTTCGGCAGGCCGAACCCTCCGTTCCCGAGGGCGATCGCCACGTTGAACGAGCCGTTCGCGAGGCCGCAGATCAGGTCGTCGCGATGGTCCGCGTTGAGATCGGCCATGTAGTTCCCGTTCCGGCACTGGGACGCCGTGAAGCTGTTCGGCCAGAACGCCGCGGGACCGAAGCCGCCGCTGCCGGTGGCCACCGCAGTGTGCACCCCGGAGGTGCCGATGCCGACGATGTCGGCCCGCCCGTCGCCGGTGATGTCGGTGACGAAGCGCGGCGTGCGCGGGCCGTCCGGACCGCCGTTGCGCCAGCCCTGGTTGTACGCGAAGTCGTTCTGGATGGCCGGCTGCTCGGAGAAGAAGGCACCGCTGCCGTTGGCGACCGCGGTGTCGACGCCGGACTCGCCGAACCCGACGATGTCCGCCCGCCCGTCCCCGGTGACGTCGGCGAGCACCCGCAGATGCCGTTGGACGTTCCACCCTTCGTTGACCCCGAAGCTAGGCAGCACGAAGTGCGCGTTCGGCAGCAGCGGGGCCGCAGCGGCCGGCGTCGCCATCGGCACCGCGAGGCCGGCGGCCGCGAGCAACGCTCCGATCACCACCGTCGCTCTGGGAAGGTGAAGGTTCATGTGATCCCCCAAGGGTGTCCTGTGGATCGGCTCCCCTGTGGGAACCGGCGTGGCGTGAGAGCCACTCGGGGACAATGAACTCGAAGGGTGGGCAACCAGTGGGAAGCGGGTGGGAAGCAACACACCGTACCGAAGGAACCCCGCGGCGCCGGCGCCCGAATGTCCGTGACCATGCGCCATTCCCGACCTCTGCCGGCTCGCCCCGGAGCGAACGGCTAGTCGGTGGCGGGGGCGCCGGCGGCGCGGGGGAAGACGTCGCGCAGCTGCCGCCGCGAGCTGATCGACAGCTTGTCGAAGACCTTGCGGAGGTGCCACTCCACGGTGCGGCTGCTGAGGAACAGCCGGGCGCCGATCTCGGGGTTGGACAGCCCGTCCCGGACGAGCAGCGCGATCTGCCGTTCCTGCGACGTCAGCTCGGCGCTCGGTGCGGGCGCGACAGTGCGTCTGCGCACCGTCTCCCCGGTCGCCTGCAGCTCACGGCGGCAGCGTTCGGCGAACGCCTCCATGCCGATGGAGACGAACAGGTCGTACGCGGTGCGCAGCTGCATCCGGGCGTCGACCCGGCGGCCCTGCCGGCGCAACCATTCGCCGTACAGCAGGTGGGCGCGGGCGAGGTCCGGCCGCAGGCGGGTACGGCCGAGTGCCTCGACCGCCTCCACGAACGCGTCCTCGGTCTCATCCAGCACCGCCCGCGAGCGCGCCTCGAGGCCGAGTCCCCAGAGCTGGTCGGTGTCGCGAGTCCGGTCCCGGAGCTGGTCGAGCGCCTCGGCCGCCTGGCGCGGGTGCTTGCTCCGGACCGCGGACTCGACCAGCTCGCTCAGCGCCCACGCGGACACGAACAGCTCCGGGGTCTCGGCGCTGACCAGACGCGCGAGTGTGAACGCCTCGTCGTACCGGCCGGTCGCGTTCAGGACGACCGAGCGGGCCCACTGCGCGTACTGGATCGCGGTGCCCTGGCCGTCGGCTGTCGCGCTGGTGACGGTGGCGTCGAAGAGCGCGAACGCCTCCGCCGGGCGCCCCTGCAGCGCGGCCAGCACCAGCGCCCCGTACCCGGCGATGCGGGTGCCGGTCGCCTCCCGGACCGCCTCGGCCTCGGCCAGCAGCGAGGTCGCCTGGGCGAAGTTCCCCGCCATCGCGGCCGTCTGGGCGAGCACGTTCACGCCGACGGCGAGCACCGCGAGCGCGCCGGCCTGCCGGGCCACCTCGACCTGGTGGGTCGCGGTGGCCAGACAGGCTTCGAAGTCCCAGACCACGGCGGCCGCCGCCGTGCCCAGCCAGCCCCACCGCAGCATCTCCTCGGTGGAGACGTCGTCGCCCGCGAACGCGGTCGCCGCCCGGGCCAGGATCGGCACCGCGGCGCTCCGTCCGTCGGTGAACAGCGCGGCGAACCCGTCGAGGAGCAGGTCCGCCCCGCGCGGCGGGCCGTCCGGCCGCGGTGCGGCCCGGGCCGCCGCCGAGACCTCCGCCAGGTTTCCCGCGGTGGCCAGTTGCCCGGCGAACAACGCCGCGCTCCAGGCGTCGAGGTAGGTGTCGCGGGCCAGCCGGACGTCCAGTGGCTCCAGGGTGCGGGCGGCGCGCAGCAGCAGCGGCGGTGGGTCGCTGCCATGGTGCCGCGCGAACGCCGCCTCGGCCCGCAGCAGGTCGACGCGGGCCCGTCCCAGCTCGTCGAGGGGACCGGCCTCGGCCGTGGACAGCAGTCCCAGCGCGGCCCCGAACGCGCCGGCTTGCAGCCCGGCCTGCGCGGCGGCCAGCGCCCGTTCGGCCCGCCGGACCGGATCCCGGGTCAGCTCGACCGAGCGCTGCAGGAAGGCGGCCGCGGCGGCGAGCCCGCCGCGGGCCTCCGCCCGTCCGGCCGAGCGCTCCAGCTCGGTGGCGACGGCCTCGTCCGGTCCGACGGCGGCCGCGGCCAGGTGCCAGGCCCGGCGATCGGGATCGACCCGGGCGTCGGTGACGGCCGCCAGCGCGGAGTGGACCGCCCGCCGGTCCTCCGGATCCGCGGCCCGGTAGACCGCCGACCGTACGAGCGGGTGCCGGAACGTCACCCTGGTGTCGACGGACAGCAGCCCGTCGGTCCCGGTGGCGAGGGCGGCCGCGGGCGTGACGCCGAGCCGCTCGGCCGCGCGCCAGATCAGGTCCGCGTCGCCGACCGGCTCGGCCGCGGCGACGAGCAGCAACAGCCGGGAGTCCGCCGGCAGCCCCTCGATCCGCGACAGGAAGGTCTGCTCGACCCGGCCGGGCACCGAGTCGGCCCGCAGCAGGCCGAACCCGCCCGCCATCTGCGTCACGGTCAGCCCGCGCGGCAGCTCGATCAGGGCGAGCGGGTTGCCCCGGGTCTCGGCCACGATCCGGTCCCGGATGCTCGCGTCCAGCCGCGCCGGGGTCACCGAGTCCAGCAGGGCGCGGGCGTCGGCGTCGCGCAGCCCGGGAACCTCCAGCTCCGGCAGCCCGAGCAGGTCCGGCCCCGGCTGGCGGGCTCCGAAGACGACGGCGATCGACTCCGCCAGCAGCCGGCGGCCGACGAAGCCGAGCACCTGCGCGGAGGCCCGGTCCAGCCACTGCGCGTCGTCGACCACGCAGAGCAGCGGGCGTTGCTCCGACGCGTCCGAGAGGAGGCTGAGCACGGCCAGCCCGATCAGGAAGCGATCCGGTGGCGCGCCCGAGCGCATCCCGAACACCGTCTCCAGCGCCTGGCGCTGCGGTTCCGGCAGCCGCCCGAGACCGTCCGGCAGCAGCGGCGCGCACAGTTGGTGCAGGGCGGCGAAGGCCAGCTCCATCTCCGACTCCACGCCGCCGGCCCGCAGCACCCGCAGGCCGGTCGCCGAGCTGGTCACGTGGTCCAACAACGCGGACTTGCCGACCCCGGCGTCGCCGCGGACCACGAGCACCCGGCTCTCACCCACCCGTACGGCGGCGAGTATCCGGTCGAGGACGGCACACTCCGATTCCCGTCCGCCCAGCCTCGTGCCGCGATCCGGTTCGGAGCCGTCCACTCGTCGCGCCACCCGTGCCGCCTTCCCCACGCGGGACGCTCGTGACGAAGTACGGCCGAGTAGGGCACAGTTCCCGCTGAAGATCCTCAGACTAGAACCGGGCGGGGTGGCCTGACCACCGGGTGGCTGGTTGGTCCATCGGGAGACGCGGCTCTCGTCGACAGGAACGCTGTGGTTCAGGGAGAACTGCCGTCGTGTCCAACCTGACCGGACAGCTCTCAGCCGGCCAGGGCCAGCGCGCGGGCGGAGGGCGGGTCGGTGGTGTGGATCGTGGTGAGCGCCCAGGTCATCCGGGTCGCGGCCAGGTCGGGGTGGTCGCCGAACTCGGCGGCCAGGCAGGCGGCGCAGCCGTCCGTACCCAGCCGCTGCAGGGTGCTGGCGACGGCGCGGCGTACCTGGTCGGTGGACGGGTGTTCGGACGCCTGGAGCGGCGAGGCGAACAGCGCTTCGGCGCGGAGGTTCAGTGGGTCTGGAGTCCTGTCCATCACGATTCCCTCGCTTCCCCAGTGTCTTTACTGTCGCCCCGGCGGGTGCGGACGTCCACCGCCCAATATTGGCTACCCGATCTCGGCGGGTTCGGGTGCGTGGGTGGGGAGCTTGAGCAGGGCCACGGCGGCCAGGAGCGCGGCGACGGCACAGAGGGACCAGACGGTGAGGTAGCCGGAGAGCGGGGCATGGCCTTCCTGCGGGTCGTCGATCGAGCCCGTGGAGGCCAGGGCGATCGCGAAGATCGAGGAGGCGATCGCGCCGCCGACGGTCTTGGTCGCGTTGGTCATGCCGGTGGCGAAGCCCGTACGGGATGGTGGCGCGGCGACCGCGGCGGTGGCGGGCAGCGCGGCGACCAGCGCGCCGGAGCCGAGCCCGGCGACGGCCATGTTGAGCAGGGCCTGGCCGGTGGAGTCGTGGAACGGCAACCAGAGCGCGTACCCGAGCGCGATCAGCAGACATGACCCGACCAGGGCGGGCCGCGGGCCGAGGAGGCGGGAGGTCAGCGGCAGGGTGAGGGCGCCGATCGCGAGGAACACGACGTAGAGACCGACGAGGGTGGAGACGAAGCTCGCGTCCGCACCGAGGCCGTAGCCGGCGACCGCGGGGTCGGTGCGCGCGAACGTCGAGAGCGGGATCTGCGCGCCGAGCACGGACATGCCGAAGAGGAACGCGGTGAGCTGCACCGGCCACTGGCCGGGCGTGCGCAGCAGGCGTACGTCGATGATCGGATCGCGGCGACCGGATTCGTGGCGGCCGAACGGCACGAACGTGGCGCCGCCGGCCAGGATCAGCACCCAGGCGAGGGCGCTGCCGGGCCCGTCGAGGCGGATCACGACCAGACCGGCCATCACCAGGCCGAGGGCCGCGCTGACGAGCGCCAGCCCGGTCCAGTCGAAGCCGCCGGTGCCCTCACCCGGGACGTCCTCGACCCCGAACCAGACCGCGAACAGGCAGAGGGTGACGGCGATCGCGGGCAGCGCCAGCAGGACGTTCATCGAGGTGGCCTCGACGAGGGCGCCGGAGGTGAGGGCGCCGATGATCACGGCGAGTTCGAGGGCGCCGACGAGCACGGCGGCGGCGCGCCGGGTCAGCAGGGACTGGCGGCCGGTGCCGGCGGTGCGCCGGTAGATGATCGCGATCTCCAGCGGCAGCCAGACGACGTACGCGCCCTGCAGCGCCCAGCCGATCAGGAACGTCGTGAAGTTCGGCGCCAGCGTGAGCGTCCACGAGCCGACCGCGGTCACGGCGGTCGACAGCAGCAGCACCTTCTTGTGCCCGACGAGGTCACCGACGCGGGCCAGCGGCGGGACGACGAGCGCCGAGACGATCAGCTGCGCGGCCTCGAACCAGTTGACGTCGGCGTCGGCGATGCCGAGGTGGTCGGCGATGTCGCTGTAGACCGGCGTGTAGTAGCCCTGCAGGATGCCGCTGGCCAGCTCGACGCAGACGAGGAAGCCGACGACGGCGGCGAGGCCGCGCACCCGCGTGCTCACCGGGGCAGTCTCTCGATGAGCCGGCGGTACCAGCGGACGCCGTCGCCGAGTGCGCCGACGCCGAGGTGCTCGTCGTAGGAGTGGATCGACGCCCGTTGCGCCTTGGTCATCCGGAACGGCGCGAAGCGGTAGACCCGGTCGCAGATCCGGGTGAAGAAGCGCGAGTCCGTGGCGGCCATCATCACGTACGGGGCCGGGACGGCGTCCGGGAAGACCTCGCCGATCGTGGTCTCCAGCAGCTCGAAGGCGTCGTCGCGCGGAGAGAGCGGGCTCGGTTCGTTCCGCTCGACGACGTCGAGGTGCACCTGGTCGTCGGCGATGGTCCTGCGCAGGTGGTCGAGGGCGCCCGCGACGGTGTCCCCGACCATCACCCGGATGTTGACGCCCGCCTTCGCGGTCGCGGCGACGACGTTGAGCGCCGGGCTGCCGGACAGCGTGGTCACGGCGAACGTCGTCCGCGTCATCGCCGCGGACTCCGGGCCGGCGGCGATCAGCGCCCGGGCCAGGACCGGGCCGAGGCGGCCGGCGTTGGTCAGCGCCGCGCGCAGCGGACGCCGCGCGTGCGGTGCCAGCCGGCGCAGCAGCTCGACGGTCGGTTCCGGGACGCTCGCGGACATCGGCGACCGGTCGATGCGGGTGATCGCGCGGGCCAGCCGGGCGGTCGGGCCCATCCGGGCCGGTGTCGAGGCATGACCACCCCGGCCCTCGACCCGCAGCTCGACCGAGGTCACGCCCTTCTCGGTCACGCCGATCACGCCGACCGGGGCGGTCACCCCGGGGAACGCCCCGCCGGCGATCGCGCCGCCCTCGTCCAGGACGAACCACGGGCGGACGCCGCGGCGTTCGAGCTCGTCGACGGCGAGCGTCGCGGCCGAGCCGGACACCTCCTCGTCGCAGCCGAACGACAGCCAGACGTCCTGGGCCGGGACGTGACCGGCTTCGAGGAGGGTCTCGACCGCCTCGCAGATGGCGACGACGCAGCCCTTGTCGTCGAGGGTGCCGCGGCCCCAGATGCTTCCCTCGGCGATGACCGCCGAGAAGGGCGGGTGCTGCCAGCTGCCCTCGACCGGGACGACGTCGAGGTGCGCCATCAGCACGACCGGTCGCGCGCTGCTGGCGCCGGGCCAGCGGAACAGCAGCGCGTGAGTGGGGATGCGGGTCAGTTCCAGGCGCGCGTGCAGCAGCGGGAACTGGCGTTCGAGCTCGGCGAGCAGGCGGCCGAACGCCTCCGAGTCGACGAGCGCGGGATCGCGGTGGCTGACGGTCGGGATGCGCACCAGCGCCTGGAGCTTCGCGACGGCGCGGTCATCCCCTGTCACCGGCGCGAAGGTACACCCCCGGAGCCGTCCGGGCCGGGGCGCCAGGTGTGGCGCGTAGGGTGTCGCGGTGCGGAGATCGGTGGCGGTGGACGCCCTGCGGGCGGTGGCCATCCTGCTGGTGATGGTGCACCATCTCGACATCGGTGTCCTGGTCGGCGGGTCCGGCTGGCTCTGGCCGGTGAAGCAGCTGCACGAGGCCGGGTTTCTCGGCGTCAGCCTGTTCCTGGTGCTGTCCGGGTTCTCGATCCACCAGCGGGTGGCCTCGGGCGGGTCGTTCGCGGCCCGGCCGTTCCTGATCCGGCGGTTCGTCCGGCTGCAGCCGACGTACTACGTCGCGCTCGCGTTCGCGCTGCTGTTGCTGCTGGTCGGCGTGCTGGCCGGGCACCCGTGGCCGCAGCCGCGGTGGGGACCGCACGGTGCGCCGATCTCCGTCTGGGTGCTGCTCGGCACACACCTGAGCCTGCTCGCCGGGACGTTCATCCCGCCCAGCTGGCTGTCGATCAGCTGGAGCCTCGCGCTCGAGGAACAGATCTACCTCGTGTACGCCGCGGTCGTCGGCCGGCTGCGCCGGATCCCCGCCTGGCGCTGGCTGCTGATCGCGCTGGCGGCCTGCCTGGCGTACCGGCTGGCGGCGGAGCTGGTGCTGCCGAGCGTGCCGAAGAGCTTCCCGCCCGGGGCCGGCCGCTGGTCCTGGATGGCGGAGCTGGCCTTCCAGCAGGCGCCGGCCCGGATGGCGGAGTGGTTCACCGGCGCGTTCATCGCCCAGTGGTGGGCCGGCACGCAGCGGCTGCCGCGGGCGCTGACCGGCGCGCTGTCCGGACCGGTGCTCACCATCGCCGGCCTCGTCCTGATGATGGAGCTGTTCCGGCACCGGGCGGGCTGGACCAGCCTCGCCGGCAACCGGTTCGCGGTCACGGACCTGTTCTTCGACCCGATCGCCGGGCTCGCGTTCGGGGCGCTGCTGGTCTGCTGCCTCGCGGCCGAGCGCCGCTCGTCCCGGACCCGGATGGCGACGGCCGGCCTGGCCTGGATCGGCGAGCGGTCGTACTCGCTGTACCTCGCGCACGGGCCGATCCTCGCCACCACCTTCGGGCTGGCGGGCGCGCTCACGGTGACCGCGCCGGGACGTCTCGGGGTCGCCACTCTCGCGGTCGTGCTCTCGTTCGCCGGGACCATGCTGCTCTACCGGTACGTCGAGGCGCCGTTCACCGCGCGGTCCCGGCAGGTCCGGGTCGGCAGTCGGCGGGTCGCCGACCTGGTGCCCGCCGGCGCACCTGTCCGTCCACAGTAGACAAAAGGCAGTGGAGAACTTCCTGCCACTCCTCACGTACAGCGGGTCGGGGGCCTTGCGGCAAGCCCCGGTTCGTGCCGCAGACTCGCGCCTCGAACCGGGATCGAGACGGGGGTTTCATGATCGACGTGATCGTCGCCGGGGCCGGGCCGACCGGCTTGATGCTGGCCGCCGAGCTGCGGCTGCACGGCGTGCGGGTGGTCGTGCTGGAGAAGGATGCGGAGCCCACCAAGGTGGTCCGCGCGCTCGGCCTGCACATCCGCAGCACCGAGCTGATGGATCAGCGCGGTCTGCTGGACCGGTTCCTCGCGCACGGCACCCAGCACTCGACGGGCGGTTTCTTCGCCGGCATCGTCAAGCAGTGGCCGGACCGGCTGGACACCGCGCATCCGTACACGCTGGGCATCCGGCAGACGGTCACCGACCGGCTGCTGGCCGAGCACGCCGCCGAGCTCGGCGCCGAGCTCCGGCGGGGCTGCGAGCTGGTCGGGCTGAGCCAGGACGACGACGGGGTGACCGCCTCGCTGAGCGACGGGACGCAGCTGCGCGCGCGGTATCTCGTCGGCTGCGACGGCGGTCGCAGCACCGTACGGAGGCTGCTCGGGGTGGGCTTCCCCGGCGAGCCGTCCCGGGTCGAGACGCTGCTGGGCGAGATGGAGGTCGCCACGCCGCCGGAGGAGGTGGCCGCCGTGACGGCCGAGGTGCGCAAGACCCAGCTGCGCTTCGGCCTCGGGCCCCTCGGGGACGGGCTGTTCCGCGTCGTCGTCCCGGCCGACGGGGTGGCCGAGGACCGGATGGTCCCGCCGACGCTGGAGGACTTCCGGCGGCAGCTGCGGGCGACCGCCGGCACCGACTTCGGCGTGCACTCACCGCGCTGGCTGTCCCGCTTCGGCGACGCCACCCGGCTGGCCGAGCGGTACCGCGTCGGCCGGGTGCTGCTGGCCGGCGACGCGGCGCACACCCACCCGCCGGCCGGCGGCCAGGGCCTCAACCTCGGCGTCCAGGACGCGGTCAACCTCGGCTGGAAGCTGGCCGCCGAGATCGACGGCTGGGCCCCGGACGGCCTGCTGGACAGCTACGAGACCGAGCGGCGCCCGGTGGCCGCCACCGTGCTGGACAACACCCGTGCGCAGATCGAGCTGATGTCCACCGAGCCGGGTCCCCGGGCCGTACGGCGGCTGCTGTCGGAGCTGATGGACTTCGACGAGGTGAGCCGGTTGCTGGTCGGGAGGATCACCGGGATCGGGATCCGGTACGACTTCGGTGCGGGGCCCGAGCTGCTCGGCCGGCGGCTGCGGGACGTGGCGCTGACGCGGGGCCATCTCTACGGGCTGATGCACGCCGGCCGCGGGCTGCTGCTCGACCAGACCGGGCGGTTGTCGGTGGCGGGCTGGGCCGACCGGGTCGACCACGTCGTCGACGTGAGCGAGGAGCTGGACGTGCCGGCTGTGCTGCTGCGGCCGGACGGGCACGTCGCCTGGGTCGGTGACGATCAGCAGGACCTGCTCGACCAGCTGCCGAGGTGGTTCGGCGGGATACTCGGCGGGTGACCACGCCCCCTTCCTCCGCCCGTGCCGTCGCCGAGCGGATGGCCGAGGCGGCCCGGAACTGGCTGGACCTGCTGGAGGACGGGCAGCGCCGGGTCGGGACCGGAGCCGTACCGGCGCGCGACGGGTCCGACGCGGAGCGGCGGCGCTGGTTCTACACGCCCACCGACCACGGCGGCCTCACGATGCACCAGCAGCGGCCGGCGCAGCAGCGGGCGGCGATGCGGCTGGTCTCGACCGGGCTGTCGGACGCGGCGTACGCGACCGTCGCCACCGTGATGGGCCTGGAGAACGTCCTGGACCAGGTCGAAGGGTTCGTGGTCCGCTTCGATCGGGAGCGCGGACGCGATCCGGGCCTGTACTACCTGCGCGTGTTCGGCGAGCCCGGCGGTTCCGGCCCCTGGGGCTGGCGGTTCGGCGGTCACCACGTCTCGCTGAACAACCTGGTGGTGGACGGGGAGGTGGCGGCGACCACGCCGTGCTTCCTGGGCGCGGACCCGGCTGTCTTCCCGCTGCTCGGCGGGGCGACGCTGCGACCGCTGGCCGCGGTGGAGGACCTGGCCCGGGACCTGGTCCGCTCGCTGCGGCCTTCGCTGGCCGAGCGGGCGGTGCTGCTCCCGCAGGCCCCGTCCGACCTGGTCACGGCCAACCGGAGCCGGATCGCGGCCGGCGACCGGGTGGTCCCGCTGGCCGGGATCTGGCGCGAACGATTCCCGGACCCCGTCGAGCAGGACAAGCTGCAGGCGCTCAGCGACGCGATCGACGACGCCGCCGGGTACGAGGACCGGCAGCACTCCGCGGTCGAGTACACCGCCGTACCGAAGGGGGTGTCGGCGGCCGAGTTCGATTCCTCCCAGCGCGCGCTGCTGCGGGCGCTGCTCGGTACCTACCTGGACCGGGTCCCCGTCTCACCGCTGGACCGGTACGACGACGAGGCCACGCTCGACGCCGTCCACTTCGCCTGGGCCGGCCCCACGGAGCCGGGCGCGCCGCACTACTACCGGCTGCAGGGCCCGCGGTTGCTGGCCGAGTGGGACAACACCCAGCGCGGCGCCAACCACGCCCACTCGGTCTGGCGCGATCCCGGCGCGGACTTCGGCCTGGACGTGCTCGCCGCCCACCACGCCGCCCACCACTGACGGTCAGGGGCTGGACTCGCCTTCGCCGATCGACAGCCGGACGTCGCCGTCGCGTTCGAGTCCCTGGGCGTACGTCGTCACCCGCCCGTCGTCGCGGACACGCGTCAGACGGTGCGGCGCATGACGCAGTTCTTGGTGCCCTTGGTGCGCTCGAAGGTGAAGCCGGCCTTCTCGAACATGGCGCGGGTGCCGTTGTAGAGGAAGGACGCGGACGTCTTCCTGCCCTGCGTGTCCTGCGGATAGGCCTCCACCACGCCGCCGCCCGCCTGCGCGATCAGGTCCAGCGCCCCCTGCAGGGCCACCGCGGCGACGCCCTTGCGCCGGTAGTCCCGGTCGACGAAGAAGCAGGTGAGGCGGTAGTCGGGCGCCTGGCCGAGGCCGGCCTCGTACTCCTTGCGGTGGTAGATGTTCGGCAGCTCCTCCGGCGGGCCGTACTCGCACCAGCCCACCGCGGCCTCGCCGTCGAACACCAGCGCCGCGTGCGCCCGCCCCTGCTGGACCAGCCACTCCTTGTACGGCCGTCCCGCCTCGATCTCGATGTCCTGGGTCTTGCGGCGCGGATGGAACCAGGTGCACCAGCAGCCGCCCCATACCCCGTTGTGCTTCTCGGCCAGCTGCGCGAACGCGTCCCAGGTGTCAGTACTCAGCGCTCTGATCGCGTACGTGCTCACGGTCCCCTCCGTCATGCGCCGCAGCGTAAGCCCCTTCCCGGACGGAACCCGTCCGGGTCAGGCCTGGACGGCGAGGAGGATCCACCCCGGTACCCGTCTCACCTCACCGGAATCAGCGGGGGCGGCGAAGGTGCACGGGCGGGAGAGGGCCGGTGGGACTGTCGTCGTCCGGCAGGAGGATGCCGTTGACCTCGCCGCGCTCCGGCGGCACGGGGTCGGTGCGCAGGGTGACGACGAGGTCTACGGGCGCCTCGGCGAAGCGTTCCGCGGTGGTGCGCTCGCCGACCCAGGCGCCGTCGGCGGTCCGATACTCCCAATCGCCGTAGCGCCGGCCGGTCGTCGTCGTGAGGCGGACGCTGCGCGCGATGAACCAGACCCGCGGGGCGACCGGCCCGCGCGGCGGCTCCGGGACCGGCGGCGGCTCCCACTCCGGCAGGTCAGCCCCCAGGTCGTCCTCCGACGGAGCGGTCACGTGCGCGGTCACCCCGCGGGCGGTGAGCTCGGCGACCAGGATGCGGATCATGCCGGCGCCCATCGCGGCGCTGAGCTCGCCCTTGGTGTCGGTCCACATCATCGGGCCGGCCGCGGTCAGCTGCACGGGCGAGACGTAGCTCGGCCCCCAGTACTCGACGAGCTCCCACTCCTCGTGTTCCTCGCCTTTCTCGTCGAGCAGCATGAACAGCTCACCCGCGGCGTACAGCGCGGCAGCCGCCGCCGGTACGTCGTCGGCGACGACGAGGAAGGCGGGCGAGCCCATCCACCCCTCGCCGTCGGGATAGATCTCGGCCGCCTGCCGGTCGAAGAGATCCGGCGCCACGGTCACGGTCATGTACGTCCCTGCCACGTCTCGAGGATGGGCGCGGCGGTGGGCAGCAGGTGCCCCGGGCGGTTGAAGCGGAGGTAGTCGCGGACGGCCCGGTTGTCGGTGTCGTCGCCGGGATCCTGACCGGAGACGAGGTCGGCGGGGACGATGTAGTGGTAGCCGCGTTCGGATGCGCCGAGTACGGCGTAGAGGACGCAGCAGACGAGCTCGACCCCGGTGATCACGAGGCCGTCGACGTCGTGGGCGTCGAGGAAGCCGGTGAACTCAGGGCTCTGCCAGCAGTCGAAGCGGTGCTTGGTGACGACGGTGCTGCCGGGTACGGGGTCGAGGAAGAGCTCGGCGCCCCAGGATCCGGCCGCGCAGAGCCCGCCGGGCCGCTCCCACCGTCGTTGTCGCGGGGTGAGCCGGTCGGGATCGAGGACCTGGCGCGTGTAGACGACGTGCGCTCCGACGGTGGCGGCCGCAGCCGCGATCTCGTTGGCGCGTCGGGCCGCGGCTGCGTTGTGCGTGTTGGCGGCCGCAGCGAGCTCCGGACTGCAGAAGTCGTTCTGGAAGTCGATCAGCACGACCGCGACCCGCTCCGGCGGCAGATCGAAGAAGTCCTCCGGCTCAGCGACCACCCCCGGACCCTAACCAGCACCCCGATCCATACCGCTGTGGGTGCCCGGAACCCGAGCCGCAGGGCGGGCGCGGTGGATGAGGCGATGGTGGTGCCGGGGCGGGTACGCTGGGGGTGAGGTCGAGAGGCGCTGCGACGGGTGGGAGCCCGCCACGCTCGATCTCGGCGTGTGTTCGAAGGGCGCCTCCGGAACCTGCGGAGGCAGCACTGACCAGGACAGACGCGCTCACGACCCTGCTCGCCGAGCGGATCGTGGTGCTGGACGGCGCCTGGGGCACGATGTTCCAGGACGCGGGCCTGCGCCCCGAGGACTACCGCGGCGAGCGGTTCGCCGAGCACGACCGGGACGTCGCCGGCGACCCGGACCTGCTCAGCCTCACCCGCCCCGACCTGGTGCTGGACGTGCACCGGCGGTATCTGGACGCGGGCGCGGACATCACCACCACGAACACCTTCACCGCGACCAGCATCGGCCAGGCCGACTACGGCCTGGAGTCGCTGGTCCGGGAGATGAACCTGGCCTCGGCCCGGCTGGCCCGGCAGGCCGCGAAGGAGGCCGGCGGGAAGTTCGTCGCCGGCGCGGTCGGTCCGCTGAACGTGACCCTGTCGCTGTCGCCGAAGGTGGAGGACCCGGCGTACCGGGCGGTGACCTTCGACGAGGTCAAGGATGCGTACGCGGAGCAGATCCAGGCACTGGCCGACGGCGGCGTCGACCTGCTGCTGATCGAGACTGTCTTCGACACGCTCAACGCCAAGGCCGCGCTGGCCGCCGCCCAGGAGGTCGCGCCGCAGCTGCCGCTGTGGGTGTCGGTGACGATCGTGGACCTGTCCGGACGGACCCTGTCCGGACAGACGGTCGAGGCGTTCTGGCGCTCCGTCGAGCACGCGAAGCCGCTGGTGGTCGGCGTGAACTGCTCGCTCGGCGCCGCCGAGATGCGCCCGCACGTGGCCGAGCTGTCCCGCCTGGCCGGGACGTACGTGGCCAGCCACCCGAACGCGGGCCTGCCCAACGCGTTCGGCGGGTACGACCAGACGCCGGCCGAGACGGCCGAGCTGCTGGGCGAGTTCGCCGGATCCGGGCTGGTCAACGTCGTCGGCGGCTGCTGCGGCACGACCCCCGAGCACATCGCCGCGATCACGCTGGCGGTCAAGCGCAAGCCGCCCCGGGTGATCCCGCGGGAGCCGGCCGGGACGCGGTTCTCCGGGCTGGAGCCGTTCGCGATCGGCCCGGACACCGGCTTCGTCATGATCGGCGAGCGCACCAACGTCACCGGCTCGGCCCGGTTCCGGCGGCTGATCGAGTCCGGCGACCACCAGGGTGCGGTCGCGGTCGCGCTGGAGCAGGTCCGCGGCGGCGCGAACCTGCTCGACGTGAACATGGACGCCGACCTGCTCGACAGCGAGCGGGCGATGACCACGTTCCTGGACCTCATCGCGACCGAGCCCGAGGTGGCCCGGATCCCGGTGATGGTGGACAGTTCGAAGTGGACGGTGCTCGAGGCCGGGCTGAAATGCCTGCAGGGCAAGGGAGTCGTCAACTCCATCAGCCTCAAGGAGGGCGAGGAGCCGTTCCTGGCCCAGGCCCGCCGCGTCCGCCGCTACGGCGCCGGCGTCGTGGTGATGGCCTTCGACGAGCAGGGCCAGGCCGACACGGCCGACCGCAAGGTCGCGATCTGCGGCCGCGCGTACGACCTGCTCGTCGGGATCGGCTTCGACCCGGCCGACATCGTCTTCGACCCGAACGTGCTGGCGGTCGCGACCGGAATCGCCGAGCACAACGGCTACGCCAAGGCGTTCCTGCAGGCGCTGCCGCGGATCAAGGAGCGCTGCCCCGGCGCGCACACCAGCGGCGGCATCTCCAACCTGTCCTTCTCCTTCCGCGGCAACGACGTGGTCCGCGAGGCCATGCACTCGGCGTTCCTGTTCCACGCCGTGACCGCCGGGCTGGACATGGGCATCGTCAACGCCGGCCAGCTCGCGGTCTACCAGGACATCCCGGCCGAGCTGCTGGAGCTGGTCGAGGACGTGCTGTTCGACCGGCGCCCGGACGCGACCGACCGCCTCGTCTCCTTCGCCGCGACCGTCGGCGGCAAGGGCACCCAGCGTGCGATCGACCTGTCCTGGCGGGAGGCGCCGGTGGCCGAGCGGCTGTCGTACGCGCTGGTGCACGGGGTGGTCGACTTCATCGAGGAGGACACCGAGGAGGCCCGGCAGCAGCTGCCCCGGCCGCTCGACGTCATCGAGGGCCCGCTGATGGACGGGATGAAGATCGTCGGCGACCTGTTCGGCGCGGGCAAGATGTTCCTGCCCCAGGTGGTGAAGAGCGCGCGGGCGATGAAGCGGTCGGTCGCGTACCTGGAGCCGTACATGGAGGCGGAGAAGGCGGCCGCGGAGCTGGCCGGCGAGGTCGCCGACGACCGTCGCGGGCAGGGCCGCATCGTGCTGGCCACGGTCAAGGGCGACGTGCACGACATCGGCAAGAACATCGTCGGCGTCGTGCTCGGCTGCAACAACTACGAGGTGGTCGACCTCGGCGTGATGGTGCCCGGAGCGTCCATTGTGGACACCGCCGTGGCCGAGGACGCCGACGCCATCGGCCTGTCCGGACTGATCACCCCGTCGCTGGACGAGATGGTGTCGGTGGCGGCGGAGCTGGAGCGGCGCGGGCTGAAGCTGCCGCTGCTCATCGGCGGCGCGACCACGTCCCGGCAGCACACCGCGGTCCGGATCGCCCCGGCGTACGGGCGGACGACCGTGCACGTGCTCGACGCCTCCCGCGTGGTCGGCGTGGTCTCGGACCTGCTCAACCCGGAGCGGGCCGAGGCGCTGGACATCGCCAACCGGGCCGAGCAGCAGCGGCTGCGTGAGCAGCACGCGACCCGGCAGCGCCGGCCGCTGCTGCCGTACGGGCAGGCGGTGGCGAACCGGGAGCAGGTCTCGTTCGACGACCTGCCGACGCCCTCGTTCACCGGGGTCCGGGCGGTCGCGCCCGAGCTGAGCACGCTGCGCGAGCTCATCGACTGGCAGTTCTTCTTCCTGGCCTGGGAGCTGAAGGGCAAGTACCCGGCGATCCTGGAGCAGCCGGTCGCCCGGGAACTGTTCGACGACGGGCAGGAGCTGCTGGACCAGATCATCGCCGACGGGTCGCTGCAGGCCCGCGGCAGCTACGCGATCTGGCCCGCGGCGGCCGAGGGCGAGGACCTCGTCGTGTCCGGGGTCCGGTTCCCGATGCTGCGCCAGCAGACCGCGAAGCACGCCGACGAGCCGAACCGGTCGCTGGCCGACTACGTCGCCCCCGACGGCGACCACCTCGGCGGGTTCGCGGTCGCGATCCACGGCGCCGACGCGCTCGCGGCCACGTTCGAGGCCGAGTACGACGACTACCGCGCGATCATGGCGAAGGCGCTGGCCGACCGGCTGGCCGAGGCGTTCGCGGAGTGGGCGCACCTGCAGGCACGGCGGGCCTGGTTCGAGCCGGACGCCCGGTCGGTGCTGGCGGACCTGCACGCCGAGCGGTTCCGCGGGATCCGCCCGGCGCTCGGCTACCCGGCCAGCCCCGACCACTCGCTCAAGGGCGAGCTGTTCACGCTGCTCGGCGCCGCCGAGCAGGGCCTCGCCCTCACCGAGTCGTACGCGATGACGCCGGCGGCCGCGGTGAGCGGGCTGATCTTCGCCCACCAGAAGTCGCGCTACTTCACCGTCGGGCGGCTCGGTCGCGACCAGGTCGAGGACTACGCCAAGCGGCGCGGGCTGCCGCGGGCGGAGGTCGAGCGCTGGCTGCGGCCGAACCTCGACTACGACCCGGCCTGACCGGCCGGCCAGTCCACGGTGAAGCGGGTGTTCGGGGTGTCGATCGTGGGCGGCGGCAGGTCGGTGCCGGCCGGGTAGGCGCGGATCCGGACCGCGGTCGTGCCGGGCCGGCCGGCCGCGATCCAGGCCTCGATCTCGGTCAACAGCCGGGCGGCGAGGGCGTCGCCGTCCGGCCCGTAGCCGCGGACGCCGGTGCCGGACCCGGTCGGCACGAGGGCGGCGAGCGCGCCGTCGCCGACCAGGACCGGGGTCGGCGACGTGGCCGGTTCCTGGAGCGTGACCAGGTCGCCGGCGTCCGGGGCGCGTAGCGCCAGCCAGACCCGCAACCCGGTGTGGACCTCGGCGCGGCGTACCGGCACCGGCGTGATCGGGCCGCCGCCGGCGTCCAGGGCGGCCAGCAGTGCGTCCGTGTCCACCGGCCGCGGGTCGTCCAGGTGCAGCATCAGGTCGCGCCGGCCCAGCGGGCGCAGCGGGTCCGGGCCGGCCAGCGTGCCCTGCATCGGCATGAAGCCGGCCGGCACGATCGACACGCTCTCCAGGTGATCCCCGGCCGGCTCGAACGCGACCGACGACTGGGCCCCGCGCAGCGAGAGTGGCAGCACCAGCCGGCCGCCGTCCGCGAGCTGGGCGGACCAGGCCGGGGCGAGGTCGCGGGCCGAGGCGGTCACCACGATCCGGTCGAACGGCGCGGTCTCCGGATCGCCGCCCGACCCGTCGCCGACGACGACCCGGACGCCGGTCGCGCCGGCCGCCGTCAGGTTGCGGGCGGCCTGCCCGGCCACCGCCGGCTCGATGTCCACAGTGGACACCGCGCCGGCCGGGCCGACGAGATAGGCCAGCAGCGCAGCGTTCCAGCCGGTGCCGCTGCCGATCTCCAGCACCCGGTGCCCGGGCCGGAGGCCGAGCTGCTCCAGCATCGCGGCCACGATCGCCGGCTGCGAGGACGAGCTGGTCGGGCGGCCGTCGGACGACCAGCGGGTCGGGATCGCCTCGTCCTGGTAGACGACGGCCGGGTCGGTGCCGGGCAGGAACAGGTGCCGCGGCACCATCCGGAACGCCTCCGCCAGCGGGGCGGAGGTGATCCGGCCGGTGGACACCAGGTGCCCGACCAGTCGTTCCCGCAGCGCCTCGGTCATGCCCCGGTTCTACCGGACGCCGCCCCCCACGCCCAGACTCCCCGCCGCCCGCGCTTGCTCAGCGGCGCCCCGTCAGGCGCGGGCCGGGATCAGCGCCGCCTGGACGCCCCGGGTCGGAGTGAGCTGCGGACCGGCCTGACCGGAGGCCTGGCGCAGCCCGTACGCGCCGAGCGTGGCCTCGATGCCGGGGGAGCGCAGCCAGTTCCGCCGGTCGCCGGCCGCGGCCCTGTAGGTGCCGGTGATCCAGCCCGCGTCCGGCAGCACGAACGGGTAGTCGGCCGCGAGCTGCCCGCCGACCGGCCGTACTGGACGCAGCCAGCGCGTTGTCCA
Source organism: Mycobacteriales bacterium (assembly GCA_035995165.1). Taxonomy (NCBI): domain Bacteria; kingdom Bacillati; phylum Actinomycetota; class Actinomycetes; order Mycobacteriales; species Mycobacteriales bacterium. The sequence goes on along the minus strand of DASYKU010000097.1, from coordinate 2,644 downwards.
TCAGCCCCTGCGCGGTCGGCGGCGCGGAGATCAGCGTCCGGGTGAAGCCGAGCAGGTTGTCGCGCCGACCGTATGGCGCAGGTCCGCGACCGCCTTCCCGCATTCACCTGAGATCGCGGGCAGAATGGTGAGCCGTGCCGCCGGACCCTGACCCCGATCTCGGCCCCGTCCTGGAGGCCGTCGGCCCCCGGCTGCGGGCGCTGCGGACCCAGCGCGGCGGCACGCTGGCGGAGCTGTCGCGGACCACCGGCATCTCGGTGAGCACGCTGTCCCGGCTGGAGTCCGGGCAGCGCAAGCCGACGCTGGAGCTGCTGCTGCCGCTGGCCCGGGCGTACCGGGTGCAGCTCGACGAGCTGGTCGGCGCGCCGCAGACCGGCGACCCGCGGATCCACCCGCGGCCGTTCATCCGCAACGGGCGGACGATGATCCCGCTGAGCCGGCAGCCGGGCGGGCTGCAGGCGTACAAGCTGGTGCTGCCGCCGGGGCCGGACCGGATCGACGAGCAGCGCACCCACGAGGGATACGACTGGCTGTACGTGCTGTCCGGTCAGGTCCGGCTGGTCCTCGGCTCGAACGACATGGTGCTGAGCACGGGGGAGGTGGCCGAGTTCGACACCCGGGTGCCGCACGGGTTCGGCAACGCGACGGACCGGCCGGCCGAGATCCTCGCCCTCTTCGGCGCCCAGGGCGAGCGGATGCACGTCCGGGCGCGGCCCTCCACGAGCTAGGCGGCCGCGCGCCAGGCGTCGGCGATCGCGCGGAAGCTGTCGGTGCGCCGGCCGCGGTCCAGGTTCGGCGTGACGACGACGATCTCGTCCACCTCGGCCTGGTCCTTGAGCTCCAGCAGCCGCTCGACCACGGCCTTGGCCTCGCCGGTGACCATCCGGCCGTCGCCCTGCTCGCGGGAGGCGCGGAACGCCTCGGACCGCGCGTACTCCTGGACCTGCTCGGGACGCAGCGGCTCGCGGATGTTGCGGCGCAGGTTGGCGATCGTCAGCGTCCAGCCGGCCTCGAACTCGGCCACCGCCTCCGGGTCGTCGCTGGCGAAGGACAACACCGACATGGCCGAGTACGGCGTGGCGCCCTCGACCCGCGGCTGGAACTGCGTCCGGTACTGCCGCAGCGCCGGCACGGCCAGGTCCGGGCTCATGTGGTGCGCGAACACCGCGCTCATCCCGTTGACCGCGGCGAACTGGGTGCCGTAGCCGCTGGAGCCGAGCACGAACATCTGTGGCACCTCGGTCACCACCGGTGCCGCCACCAGCCGCCGGTACGGGTGGTTGGCCGCGAACTCGGTCCCGTCACCCAGGAACGCCAGCAGCTCCGCGACCTGCTCCGGGAACTCGGCGGCCGGGTCGACGTCGATCCCGCGGCGCAGCACGTGCGCGGTCAGCGGGTCGGTGCCGGGCGCGCGGCCGAGCCCGAGGTCGATCCGGTCCGGGTGCAGCGCCATCAGCGTCCGGAAGGTCTCGGCGACCTTGAACGCGGAGTGGTTGGGCAGCATGATCCCGGCCGCACCGACGCGGATCGACTCGGTGCGGGCGGCGATCGCGGCGGTGAGGATCTCCGGCGCGCTGCAGGCCAGGCTGCGCATGTTGTGGTGCTCGGAGACCCAGTAGCGGCGGTACCCGGCCTGCTCGACGGCCTGGGCGATGCGGATCGCGCCCTGCAGAGCGTCGTGCGCACTCTCCCCGTACTCGATCCCGACGAAGTCCAGCACGGCCAGGGGCAGAGTGTCGCTCACCTAGGCGGCAACCCGTCCCGGGCGGGATTCATGCCCCGGGATCGAACGTGCGCACCGCTGTGTCGAAGAACCGCTTGTCCGCCACCCAGCGGGCGTCCTGGCAGGTCCAGGTGATGTCGAAGACCGTGCTGGGGCCGGTCACCGTGCTGCGGATCAGGCTGTGGGTGCGCGTCGTCGTCCCGGCCCGGTACTCCCAGTCCGAGGTCGCCCACCCGCGGTACGTGACGCTCGCGATGCGGATGAAGTCGTAGCCCGGGGTGCCGGCCTCGATCACCGGCTGCAGCGCGAGCTGGGCCTCGTACGGGTCCTGGGGCGGGTCGGGGCGCATCGTGACGCGCAGGACGCGGCCACCGCCGGTGAACGTGACCGTGGTCCCGTCCTGGGCCGCGGTCCAGCCCACCGGGACGGCGACCGACCAGCCCGCCGGGTCGCGGTAGAGCTGATAGCCGGCTGGCGGCTGGGCCGGGGAGTCGGGGCTCGGCGTGCTGTCGTTCTGCCGGGCGGTGGCGGCGGGGGTCGGCGCGGCCTGCGGAGCCGGTTCGGGGTCGCGGCCGTTCAGGACCGGGATGAGCACGGCGGCGACGATCGCGACCACGGCGGTGGCGATGATCGCGAGGACCAGGCGCCGGCGGCTCCTCCGCGGCGGCGGCTTCATAGTGTTCCCCGGCGCCGCGCCTGCGGGCGCCGCACCGGTGGGTGCGGTGTCTGTGGGTGCGGTGTCTCCGGGCGCCGCACCGGTGGGTGCGGTGTCTCCGGGCGCCGCACCGGTGGGTGCGGTGTCTCCGGGCGCCGCACCGGTGGGTGCGGTGTCTCCGGGTGCGGTGTCTGTGGGTGCGGTGCCGGCAGGCCCGGTGCCGGCAGGCCCGGTGCCGGCAGATGCCGTCCCCGCAGGCGCCGTCC